>JAPKHB010000440.1 GCA_026647295.1 Planctomycetota bacterium
GGCGCTCCCTTCGTTGCCCTCGGCGTCGAAGGAAAGGCCCGCGGCCCCTCCCGCCCCGGGCAGGGTCTCGAGCGCCCGGCGCCGCTCGGTGAGGGCGAGCGCCGCCAGGTAGACCCGGTCGCGCTCCTCGCGCAACTCGCGCGAGGCGGCCGCGGCCAGCGCAAGGGCCCCGCGCAGGTCGAGCCGCCCGCGCGGGGCCCCGCGGGCCGCGCGCGCGCGCGCCTCGCCGCCGTCCACGTCCAGGCTGCCGGCGGCCTGGGGAACCCGCGCCCGGCGCGCGGCCAGGATGCCGTACACCTCCCGGTCGGCCGCTTCCTTGGTGGCGGGACGGCAGCCCCCGAGCACGAGGAGCAGGACGCCCAGGACCAGTCCCCGCGCCGCAGGGCCCCGGCCCCCGGACGGTCCGGTCGCCGACCCCGCGGCCCCCGGTGGGCCCGCTCGCTCCGGCCGGGCAGGCGCGGCCGCGCCGGCAGGCGCCCCGGTCGGATCAGAGGCCGCGGTAGGAGTAGAGGCAGCCATCGCGCTCCCCGGCCGGCCGGACGAAGAAGTGCCGCCCGGTGAGGCGCGTGCCCATCCCGACGCCCACCGGCACCGGGGGGGAATCCGGGGCTTCCCGGGAAGCCCCGGTGGCGGCCAGCAACGCGCCCTCGAAGACCCGGAACACCACCTCGACCGGGGTCCCGCCCTCCTCGGCCACCCCGCCCACGTAGGTCCACGGAGCGCCGGGGGGGAGACGCTGGGCGATCTGTTCCACGGAGACCTCCGGCGGGGGGGCGCCCAGGATACCCAGGGGCCCGGCACGGCGAGGAATCCGCGCATCCGGGAAGGGGTGCGCTACACTGGGACGCGAAACGAGGGCCTGCAGGAGCCACCCGCGGGGGGAGTGCCCCCGAGGGGGCGGCAGGGCGGCCCGTGGGTAAGACCGGCGTCCCGGAGGGATCGCCGCGGGAGGTACGAGCCAGATGGTCAGCATTTCCAAGTCGGGCATGGCGATCGCGTTGGTCGCCCTGCTCTGCGTTTCGACCCTGGGCGGGTGCTCGAGCTGTGGACCGTGCGGGGACCCCTGTGACCCCTGCGGCCCGGTGGCGACCCCCGTCTGCAACGCCTGCGGGCCCCTGCCCGCCGAGGCCAAGCCCGGAGAGGCCTGGTGCTGCATCCAGGTCCCGGCCCAGTACGAGGAGGTCGAGGTGCAGGTCTGCGTCTGCCCCGAGGCCTGCCAGCGCGAGTGGATCGAGCCGGTGTACGAGGAGCAGGAGCGCCAGGTGTGCTGCACGCCCGCGCGCTGCGAGCGCATCGAGATCCCGGCCGAGTTCGAGGAGCGGTCCCGCGAGGTGATGGTCTGCCCCGCCCGCACCGAGTGGGTGAAGATCCCCTGCGAGGCGAGCGGCCTGGGCGAAGGCGAGCAGCAGGGCGACTGCTACATGCTCAAGGAGATCCCGGCCCAGTACCGGACGGTCACCGAGCGCGTGTGCGTGAAGCCCGCCTCCTTCGAGGTGAAGCAGCTCGAGCCCGAGTACCGCACCGTCAAGGAGCGGGTGATGGTCAAGCCCGGCGAGTGGAAGGTGAACACCGTCCCCGCCCGCTTCGAGACCCGCAAGGAGCGCCGCATGGTCGCGCCGGCCCGCTGGGAGTGGCGCCGCAACGCGGACTGCGAGGTCCCCGCGGACGCTGGCGCCGGCGCCGAGGGTTCCGACGGCTCCGGGGCCGCGATCGGCTCCGTGGACGGCAGCGCCGAGGCGCAGCTCGTCGACGACCTGGGGCCCCCCTCCGGCCGCTGACCCGGGCTCTTCTCGGTCCCATGCCGCGTGGCCGGGCCACCCTTCGGGGCGGCCCGGCCACGCTCCGTTTCGGGGGCGCCGCTCCCCCCGTGGCCTTCGCGCGCCGCCTCCGGTAGGCTCGCCGGGGCCGATGCGCCAGGCGCCCCCTTCCTGCGGACGTTCGCCCCCGCTTGCCACCGGCGGGGCCCGGCGTGGCTTCGTCGGCCTTGGCGTCCTCCTCGTGGCCCTTGCGGCCGGGGCGGCCCGGGCGGACGAGGACCCGGAGGCCCGGGCAGCCCGGGTGGCCCAGGCGCGCGAACGGCTCGCGGCCGAGGAAGCCGAACTCGCCCGTGAGGTCAACGCGGCCATCGACCGCGGGCGGGACTGGCTGCTCGCCCAGCAGCGCAACGACGGGAGCTTTCCGGGGTTCAGCACCTCGGGCAACCCACGTGACTACCACGTGATGGACGTCGGGCTCAACGCCCTGGTGATCCTCACGCTCGCCCACTGCGGTCTCACCGACGAGCACGCCGCCCTCAAGAAGTGCCTGAACTACTGCCGCACCCACTACTCGGGCGGCAAGGGGAGCATGAACCTCAAGGGCACCGGCCGGCTCACCATCTACACGGCCGCCGCGCTGGCCCTGGCCATGGGCATCAAGACCGCCGCCGCCCGCGGGCGCACCCTGCCCCCCGAGGCCTTCACCTCCGCCCGGCCCCAGGCCGCCATGATGCAGAGCCCGCCGCCCAAGGCGGTCGAGGCCCCCAAGCCCGCCGAGGCAGCAAAGCCCGCCGAGGCCCCCAAGGCGGTCGAGGCCCCCAAGGCGGT
>JAPKHB010000441.1 GCA_026647295.1 Planctomycetota bacterium
CCTGCCAGCGCACGGCCCGGACCTCGGGCCGAAAGCGCGTGCCCTGGCACTCCGCGCAGGTCACCTCCACGTCGGAGAGGAACTGCATCGCCACCTGCTCGACGCCGGCCCCGGCGCACACCTCGCAACGCCCGCCGGGCACGTTGAAGGAGAACGAGGCGGCGCGCAGCCCCTCCGCCCGCGCCTCGGGCAGGGCCGCGTACCACTCCCGGATCGGGCTCCAGGCGTCGCTGTACGTGGCGGGGTTGGCCCGCGCGTTGCGGCCGGAGGCCGCCTGGCCGACCCAGACCACGTCGCTCACCCGGTCGGCCCCGCGCACCGCCGCGTGGGCGCCGGGCGTGCCTTCGGGGCGGCCGAGTTCCCGGACCAGCGCGAGGTACAGGACTTCGTGGGCGAGCGTGGACTTGCCGCTCCCGCTCACGCCCGAGAGCACGGTCAGTTCGCCCGGGGCGAGGAGCAGGTCGACGCCGGTCAGGTTGTGGGCGCGGGCGCCCAGGACGCCCAGGCCGCGGTCCGCCCCGCCGGCCGGGGCGGGCGCGGCCGCGCGCCGGAGTCGCTCGCGGCCGGCGAGCCAGCGGCCGGTGAGGCTCTCGGGCGCCGCGGCGAGCGCGGCGGGCGGACCGGCGGCCACGACGTGGCCGCCGCGCTCGCCGGCGCCGGGCCCGAGGTCGATCACGTGGTCGGCCGCGGCCAGGATCCCCAGGTCGTGTTCCACGACGACGAGCGTGTTGCCCTGGTCGCACAGCCGCCGCAGCATGCGCACCAGGCGGCCGGAGTCGCGCGCGTGCAGCCCCACGGAGGGCTCGTCGAGCACGAAGAGGGTGTTCACCAGGCGAGTACCGATCGCGGCCGTGAGGTTCACGCGCTGCACCTCGCCCCCGCTCAAGGTGCGCGCCTGGCGGTCGAGGGTGAGGTAGCCCAGGCCCACCTCGTCCAGGGCCTCGAGCCGCGCCCGAAGGTCGGCGACCAGCACCTCGGCGGCCGCGCGCGCCCACGCCGGCACCGTCAGGGCCGCGGCCCAGCGCCGCGCGTCGGCGACGCTGTGGCGCAGGAGCGCGGGCAGGGTGAGGCCGCCCACGCGCCAGGCCCGTCCCTCGGGACCGAGCCGGTCGCCCCCGCAGGCCCCGCAGGTGGGGTAGCCCCGGTAGCGCGCAAGCAGCACGCGCACGTGCACCTTGTAGGCCTTGCGCTCCTTGGCGCGGAAGAAGCCCCGCACGCCCTTCCAGCCGGGCCCGCCCTCCAGCACCGCCCGGCGGGCGGCCTCGGGCAGGTCGCGCCAGGGCCGGCCGGTGTCGATGCCCTGCGCCTCGCACCAGGCGAGCAGGCGTCGGCGCAAGGCCCGCTGGGCCGGCCGCTCGAAGGGGTCGATGGCCCCGGTGGCGAGCGAACGGCGCCCGTCGGGCACGACCAGGTCCCAGTCGACGCCCACGGTGCGCCCGAAGCCGTGGCACTCCGGACAGGCGCCGATCGGGCTGTTGAACGAGTAGAGGTTCGGGGTGGGTTCGCGGTGCGCCGTGCCGCACTCCCCGCAGCGCAGGCCCTCGGCGTAGCGGCGCTCCTCGGCCGGCCCCCGGGGCGGCTCCTGCCGCACGCGCACGCCCCCGCCGCCGGCCCGGAAGGCCAGTTCAAGCGCCTCCGCGAGGCGGGCCCGCGGCGTGGTCCCGACCACGAGCCGGTCGACCAACACGAACAGCGCCTCGGCCGCGGGCACTTCGGCCGGGTCGGCCGGCAGGAGACGCGTCTCGGGGCCGGCCTGCCAGCGGGTGAACCCGGCGGCCCGGAGTTCGGCGAGGGCTTCGGCCGGCGTGCGCGCGGGCCCGAGCGGGAGGTCGAATCCGACCCAAAGGCGCGTGCCCGGCGGCTCGGCCGCGAGCCGGTCGGCGACCGAGCCCGGGCTCTCCCGGCGCACCGGGCGCCCGCAGCGGCGGCAGGCCAGTTCCCCGGCGCGGGCCCAGAGCAGCTTGAGGGGGTCGAGCAGTTCGGCGAGCGTGGCCACGCTGGAGCGGCTGCCCCGCACCGGGCGCGAACGCTCCAGGGCGACGGCCGGGAGCATCCCCTCCACCCGCTCCACGTCGGGCCGGTCCATGCGTTCGAGGAACTGCCGGCTGTAGGCCGAGAAGGACTCCACGTAGCGCCGCTGGCCCTCGGCGTAGAGCGTGTCGAAGGCGAGGCTGCTCTTGCCCGAGCCGGAAACCCCGGTCACGACGGTGAGGGCGCCGACGGGGATCTCGACGCAGATCCCCTTCAGGTTGTGCTGGCGCACGCCCTCGAGGCGGATCCGATCGCGGGAGGAGTCGCGGGGCGCCGTCACAGGGGGATGCTACGGGGCGCCGCGGCGCGGGCCGCGGCCGGGCCGGGTGCGCCCGGCGACCCCGTCTCGCCCGCGCGCGGATCCACACCAGGGCAGCCCGGCCCGCCAAACGCGCGCCGGGCGGCGGACTCGAGGTCCGCCGCCCGGCGCGGGGTCATCGCGCGCCCGCACGCGGGCGCGCCGGATCAGGAGGCGGCGGGGCCTACAGGGCCAACTGCCACTGGAAGCGCAGCAGCATCCCGTAGGT
>JAPKHB010000442.1 GCA_026647295.1 Planctomycetota bacterium
GGGGCGCGACGAGGCGGACGAGGTCGCTCTCCGCCTGGTAGGCCACCATCTTGATGAGGTTGGTGAGGAGCTTTCGTTCCGGGGCGAGGCGGACGACCGCGCCCTCGACGACCGCGGCGACGGGCACGCGCTTGGGGGTCGCGGCCCGCCGGGCCTCGAGGGCCGCCACCCGCTGGAGGGCGGCGCGGATCTGGTGGCGGAGCGGGCCCTGGGCGATCTTGAAGCCGCGCATCGTGGGCCGCGTGCGCTCGGGGTTGTCGAAGGCCTCGGCCCCGTACGCCGCGGTGAGGCGGGCCACCTCGGCGCGCGCCTGCCGGAGCTGGACGTCGCGATCCCGCCAGCGCGGGTTGGGGACGTCCCGCGCGGGGTCATCGGGGACGACGGTGTAGTCGACCAGCGCATCCAGGGCGTATTCTTCCCGGAGGTACTTGAAGAAGTTCTCCTGCCGCCACCGGCCGAACATCCGCACGGCGACCTCGACGACGGGGAGATCCCGCCGGGACGTCAGGATGGGGGTCTGGTGGCCGTTCTCCGTCCGGCGGGTGACCTGGCGCAGGCGCAGGGTGCCGCCGAGCAGGCGCACCTCCTGGTCGGCGAGGTCGTAGGTGACGGGATGCCCGTCCACGACGACCCCGTGCCGCTGGAAGCGAGCGCGCGGGACGCGGCGCACCCGGCCCTTCCGATAGGTCAGGAGGTCGAAGCCGGCCGTGAGGAGCTGCTGGAAGAGCGCGGGGCTGTAGCCGCCGCGGTCGAAGACCACGGTGACGCGCCGGTCGCCGACGAGCCCGCGGATCTCGGCGAGCACCGGCGGCAGCATCTTCACCAGGCCCGCATTGGCCTCGGCGGTGAGGACGAAGAGGGGATCCCCCGCCGCATCGTTGACCCAGTAGTCGGTGGTGGCGGGCATCGCCAGGCGCATGCGCGCGACGTGCGCCTTGGGCAGCCGGCGCTGGCCGTGGTAGACCCGCACGTGGCCATCGAGATACAGGAAGCCCAGGGCGGCGCCCCGCGCGGCCACCCGGTGCTGGGCCAGCGCCCGGCCGAACGCCGTGGCGCGCCCGAGGGTGGCCAGGCGGCTGAGCTTGCGGCGCAGGGTCTTCACCTCGGGCGCGCGGTCGAGGCCGAGGAGGCGGCCCAGATCCCCCGGGGCGTGTTCTTTGAGGCCCTCCGGCCGCTTGATGCGCAGCAAGGCCATGAGCAGCAGGGCGACCAGCGTCGTCCGTAACCCGTAGAAGGCGGGGCCCAGGCTGCCGTAGACCGTCCGGGCGATCGCGACGATGTCGCTGGCGAGCACGGCCGGCAGCGCGAGCAGGACGCCGGCGCGCGGGATCCGGGCGCCAGACCGGAACAGGGGGGCCGCGTCGTCGAGGAGCCCCAGGTACGCCAGCAGGCGATCCAGGCGCCGATCCGCCGGATCCGTGTCGAACGACACCGGCAGGTCGTCGGCGGGCCCGGGGGCAGAAGCGGACAGGTTTGGGTGCGCACCGGCGAGGCCCGCCCCGGGGGCGGCGGGGCGGGCGCGCCGCGGCGCCGCCCGCCTTCGTGGCCCGGGGGCGTCCGTGGGCGTCGAGGCCAGCGGCAACCCCGCCTGCACGCTGGGGCTCGGCTGCCAGCCGAGCCGGCGCAGCAGCTTGCGGATGGCTTTCTCGCTCACGCCCAGGCGCTGGCCGATCGCGCGGTTCGACTGTCCCTCGGCCTTGAGCCGCGCCACCACACGCCCGCGCGCCGCCGTCACGCGGGGCTGCCCCCGCGGATACCCGCCGGGGCGGCCCAAGGCGGCCAGGCCCCCGCTTTCGACGCGGCGTTGGTAGCGGCGCACCGTCCGCGCTGAACACCCGAAGGCGCGGGCGACGTCCCTCTGGTCGGCCCAGCCTTGCTCGACCAGACTGACCATCGCATGGGCCTCCGCCATGCGATCGCCGACCGCGAACTGGGCCAGCACCAGACCCGCAACGATCACGAGCCGATGGCCGTCGCGCGTCCGGATCACGCACCGGCCGTTAACCACGACCGCGTGCGCGTCGGCGTCCGAGGCTGGGAAGAACTCTCGCTGATCCTGTGCTCCCGTCATGACGGGAGCATGGCCGGGGCGCTGCGCTCAGAAAAGCGGACAGGTTTGGGTCCGCACCTCCCGGCCTCGTCAGGCCCACAACGGCGCGGATTTCAGCGGGCTATGTCAGGAGTTCTGGAATCATCTGCACTGCTGCGTGGAGCGGACGGTCCCGCTGCCCTCGGTCGCCGCGTGGATGGAGCGCCGGTACCCGCTCCGCCTGCCGGTCGATCGGGTGGGCACGGTGGACCGGCTCGTCCTCGAGCGCCTGCTCGCGCCGGGCCGGCGCGGCGCGCTCCCGGTGTCTTGACACCTCGCGCCCCCGGCGGGAATACTCGCGCGCCTTCGACCCGCCCGATCGCCGTCCGCCGCCCGGCCCTGACCATGTCCGCGGAATACACCGCGAGCGCGAGCCAGATGAGCGCGAAGCCGACGAGCTGGGTGGTGTCGAAGGGCTCGCGGAAGAGCAGCACCGCGACCAGGAAATTGAGGCTGGGCGCGATGTACT
>JAPKHB010000443.1 GCA_026647295.1 Planctomycetota bacterium
CGGCGTCCTCCCGGCGCGCGGGATCGAGGCGGTCGAGCAGGAAGGGCACGGCGAGCCGGCCGGCGACCGCGTCGCGCTGGGCCACCAGGCGGGCCGTCGGATCCTCCGCCGGGGCGCCCGACGGCGTGACGACGGCCGCGACGCGCTCCGGGTCCAGCCGGCGCTCGGGCAGGAACGCCCAGCGGTTGAGCAGCCACCAGGTCAGCCAGTCGGTCTCGGCGCCCTGCCCGGACGCGGGGCGGGGGCGGCCCGTCGGGCCCGTGCCCGGCGCGGACCATCCGCCGGTGGGGGGGGTGACGGGCGGAGGCGTCGTGGGCGGGGTCGTCGGTGGGGTGGGCGCGGGCGGAGCGGGGCCTGGCGTGACGGGCGGAACGCCGGGAGGCGTGGGCGGGCGCGGAGTGGTGGGGGTGGGCACCGGCAGCGTGGGCTGCTCGGGCTTGCGGAAGGGCGGTGGGCTGCCCCCCGGACGCGAGGGCACGGGCTCGGGCGGCTTCCACTGCCCGCCATGGGCCCCGGCCTCGGGGGCGGCAAGGGCCCACACGCAGAGCAGGGCGCCGGCGGCGGCCAGGGCCACCCGGCAACGCGACAGGCGGCCGTAACGGCCGGAAGGAGCGCGCATCGGGACTCCACGCGTCAGGGAGCGGCCGAGGACCCCCGCCCCGCTGGACATGCCCACATGAGAACGTAGCACGGCGCGCGCCGGCCGGGACACGCCCGTGCCCACGGCCGGCGACCGCGGCCGGAGTCCGCGCCCCCGCAGCCCGCTATACTGGGATCCGGATGACGCCGCAGGCAGCCGGTCCGAAGCGCCCCGAGCGCAGCGTGAAGAACGCGCTGCTGCTCGCGCAGGCCCTGGTCATCGCCGGGCTGCTGGGCGTCCTGCTCTGGCCCGAGCCCGCGCCGGACCTGCCCCGGGAAGCCAACGGCGGCCCGCCCGCGCTCCGGGACCAAGGCCCCGAGCCCGACGCGCCCGCTCCGGCTCCGCCGGGGCCCGCCGGGGCCGAGCCGCCCGCAGATCCAGGCGCCGCCTCCGATCCCGGGCCCGCGCCCGAGGCGCCGGGCTGGAACGAGTTCTGGTGCGGTACGCCGCACCAAGGACCGGGGCTCGAGCCCGGCCGCTGGCGCGAACTGGAGGTCGAGACCGGGCGGGATGCGGGTGCAGAGGGGCGCGAGATCCGGATCCGCTGGCGGAGCGGGCCCCTGCGCTGACCCGTGCGGGGGCGGCCGCCACCTCGCGCTTCGATTCGCTCGCGGGCCCGGCTAGCCTGGGCGGCGCGTGCTGCGCGTGCCCGACCCCTTCGCCCGCGGCCTCCTCGGGCCGGCGCTGCTGCTGTTCCTCTGCCTCGGCGCGTGCGGCGGCGGGGGCTCCTCCGTCGCGCCGCCGCCCCCCGACCCGCCGCCGGCCCCGCAGGTGCTCTCCTTCGTCAACTGGGAGGTCCCGCCGGTCCACGCGCTCGAGAGGGACCCCTCCGGCACGCGCCTCTTCCTCGCCCACGAGCCCGACCACCGCCTCGAGGTCTACGACCTCACGACGGGGCTGCCCTTCCCGCTGGCCTCGATCCCCGTCGGCTTGTGTCCCGTCAGCGTGCGCCACCGCGCCGGCGACGAGGTCTGGGTCGTGAACCACGTGAGCGACACGGTCAGCGTCGTGGACGTGGCGCTGGGCTGCGTCGTCGCGACGCTCCCCACGCTGGACGAACCGTGCGACGTGGTGTTCGCCGGGACGCCCCCGCGCGCCTTCGTGTCGTGCTCGCAGGCCAACGCCGTGCAGGTCTTCGACCCCGCGGACCTGGGCGCGCCGCCGCTCACCGTCGCGCTGGACGCCGAGGACCCTCGCGCGCTCGCGGTGAGTCCCGACGGCCAGACCGTGCACGTCGCCGTGTTCGAGTCGGGCAACGCGACCACGATCCTGGGCGGGGGCATCGACGAGGTCGGGCTCACGCCGCTCGGCCCGGCGCTCGGCTTCTTCCCGCCCAACGTGGTGAACGACCCGGCCACGCCCTACGGCGGGGTGAACCCGCCGCCCAACGCGGGCCTGGGCTTCGACCCGCCGCTGGCCCCCGGCCTGCCCCCGCCCCCGCCGGTGGGGCTCATCGTGCGCAAGGACGCCGCCGGCGCCTGGCGCGACGACCAGGGCGTGGACTGGACGGCCTTCGTGAGCGGGCCCGAGGCGGCGCGCTCCGGGCGGCCCGTCGGCTGGGACCTCCCCGACCGCGACCTCCTGCACATCGACGCGGGCACGCTCGCCGTGAGCGACCGGCGCGGCCTGATGAACCTGTGCATGGCGCTGGCCGTGAACCCGGCCTCGGGCGAGGTGCTCGTGGTCGGGACCGACGCGCGCAACGAGCAGCGCTTCGAGCCGCGGGTGAGCGGGCGCTTCCTGCGGGTCCTCCTCGCCCGCGCCCCGGCCGCGGGGCCCGCCGCGGTGCTCGACCTCAACCCGCACCTGGACTACCAGACGGCCCGCGTCCCGCGCGAGACGCGCAACCTCTCGCTGGGCGACCCGCGCGCGATCGCCGTCGAGGCCGACGGCAGCCACGCCTG
>JAPKHB010000444.1 GCA_026647295.1 Planctomycetota bacterium
GGTGCCGTGAAGCGCAGCCGCGCCCGTCCCTCGGCGTCGGCGCCGGAGACGAGCTCGACGGTCCAGCCCTGCTCGATCCAGGCCCGAAGGGGCTCGGGCGTGGCCAGGTCCCACAGCGGAAGCGACCAGGCCCGCAGGTCCTCGGCGGTCGCCGCGCGCGTGCGCGCCAGGCGCGTGTCGCCGGCCCAGGTGCCGCGGCGGCCCGCCCGCGTCCACTCGCTGCGCGCCGCCGCCTCGGCGCCCCCGTGGTCCACGCGCCAGCCGTCGGCGGTGATCCAGGCCGTGCTGTGCGCGAGCGCGCGCGGATCGGCGTCCGGGCCGTGGAGGGACTCGGCGACCACCTCGACGTAGGCGCCCTCGGGCGCGGCGCCAAGGGCCTCGCGACGCACCAGCGCCTCGAGCAGCGCGCGCACCTCGGGCGTCCACCCGGCGCGATCGACCGGGGGCGGGGGCGTCGCGGGCGGCGGGGCAAGGCGCGGGAAGCCCAGCCAGGCAAGGCCCAGGGGCCGGCGTTCCTCCCAGCGGCGCAGCGCGGACTGCCATCCCAGGTGCCACTCCGCCAGACCTCCGGCCGCGCCGCCCGCGCCCCAATCTTCGAGCGCAAGACCGGCCTGGGCCCGGCGCAGGCGTGCGTCCTTGCCGTAGGCCCGCCGTTCCAGTTCCTCGCCGGCATCGAAGTCCTCGACGCTCGACTCGGGTTCGGGCCCGTCGTCGCCCTTCAGGCCCTCGGCGCGGCCCCGCTCCGCGGGCGCTCCGGGGGGCGGCGCCGCGCCCGTGGCGTACGCCGGGCTCGGGCTGGGGGGCGCCAGGGCGCCGCGCACCGCTCCGTAGCCTTCCGCGCCGGCGTCCATCGCCTCGGCCTCGTAGCCGCTGCTCCAGAGTCCGCGATCGCCGCCCAGCCTCGCGCCGGCAGCTCCCGAGCGCCCGCCGGTGTGAAAGCCCACGACCCGGTCAATGCGCTCCAACGCGTCGAAGAGACTGCCGCCGTCCATCGCCTCGATCTCGCCCAGCGCCACGGCCTCGCCGTCGTCGTCCACGTGCCAGTCGGCGGGAACGTGGAGGTCGCGCCCGAGGCGCGCCAGTTCGCGCAGCGCCTCTTCGCGCAGCCCCGCCCGCCACCGGCCGGCTCCCCGCATGGCCTGGCGTCGGATCTCCTGGTTGGCCCGGTCGCGGGCCTCGGCGAAGAAGCGCTCGCCGTCGCGGATCTGGACCCGACGCAGGACGCCGTAGCGCTCGCGCTCCTCGTCGTTCTCCAGCACGAGCAGCGAGGTGAGCGGCGTGAGGATGCCAAAGCGCGCGCTGAACTCGACGATCTCCGCCCGCACCTCGGGCGAAAGGCCCTGGGCGAGCAACGCGTCCAGGTGCCGGCGGGCCCAAAGGCGCGGCAGGAAGTCGTTGCCGCCGTCGGCGGCGGGGACGACCAGCGGGGCGCGGTAGCGTACGGGCTTGCCGCCCAGCGTCCCCTCGACCACCACCGTGCCCTCCTGGGGGCCGGCGGCCGGAAGGTAGCGCCCCACGATCACCTGCTGGCGGCCCGCCGGCACGTTGGGCAACCGCTCCGGGTAGACGCGCGCGGTGACCAGGCCCTCGATGCGCACGCGGGCGTCGCGCAGCACGGGCTTGAGCGCCTCGGCGAGCAGGGCACGCGCCGCGGCCTCGGGCGCGTCGCCCACGGCGCGCACCGAGCCCGGGCCGATGCGGGCCATGGCCTCGAGCACGCCGGCCTCGTAGGCGGCCGAGGGGGCGACGGCGTGTACCGCCGCCCGCGCCCCGGGCGCGAGCGCGACCAGGCGCGCCGCCTGGGCGACGGGGTCGGCGGCGCCCGTCGTGCCCACCCCGTCGCCCACGTAGACGACCAGCGCGCCGGGGCCGGCGGCCGCGAGCGCCTGGCCGAGCAGCGCGTCCAGGTCCGTCCAACCCAGGGAAGGCCGGGCGGCCAGGGCCGCCAGCGCGCGGCCCGCCGTCTCGGGCGTGACCGGCTGGGGCTCTTCGACCAGCCAGTGGGGGCGGCGGTCGCCGGCGAGCAGGCGGAACCGGTCCGTGGGCGCGCCGTAGGCGAGCAGGGCCTCCAGGAAGCGGGCCTGGCCCTCGCGCGCGGCCGCGTCCATCGAACCCGAGGTGTCGGCCACGAGCACGAGGTCGAGCGGCGGCCCCTCGGGCACCAGGTCGCGGGCGAAGGGCCCGCCGCCTTCCTCCGGGGGTGCGAGCAGGAGGGCGAACCAGCCGTCCTCCCCGCGGCGGTGGGGGATGGTGAGCAGGTCGGCGTGTCCGGCGAGGGTCACGGCCACCTCGAAGTCGCGGTCCGGGCGCACCTCCTGCGCCCCGTGCTCGACGACCGCTTCGTGGGCCGTGTGCCGGATGCGGCACTCGTGCGTCGGCGAGGCCACCGCCTGGAGCGCCTGCGTCGAGGTCACGCGCACCGTGAGGGCGAGTTCGCGCAGCGGCTTGCTGCGCAACATCTCGGAGCGCAGCGCGAGGCGGTAGCGCCAGGTGGTGCCCTCCAGGGGCAGCACCTGGGTGTAGCGGATG
>JAPKHB010000445.1 GCA_026647295.1 Planctomycetota bacterium
CAAGGTCTTCGAATGGCTCCTCGGTAAGTTCTCCATCGACATGGGCATCGACCTGGGGACGGCGAACACGCTGGTCTGCGTCCAGGGCCGCGGGATCATCCTCAACGAACCGAGCGTCGTGGCGGTACGCAAGGGCACCAACAAGGTGCTGCTGGACGGCCGGGCGGTGGGGGACACGGCCAAGGAGATGCTGGGCAAGACGCCGGGCAACATCGTCGCGGTGCGCCCGCTCAAGGACGGCGTGATTGCCGACTTCGAGATCACCGAGGCGATGCTCAAGTACTTCATCTACAAGGTCCACGACCGGACCTGGGCGGTGCACCCGCGGGTCGTGATCGCGATCCCCTACGGCATCACGCCCGTGGAGAAGCGCGCGGTGATCAACAGCGCCGAGCGGGCGGGGGCCCGCAAGGTGTACCTGATCGAGGAGCCGATGGCCGCCGGGATCGGGGTGGGTCTGCCGATCACCGAGCCCCAGGCCTCGATGATCGTGGACATCGGCGGCGGCACCACCGAGGTGGCGGTGATCTCGCTCGCGGGGATCGTCACGGCGCAGTCCATGCGGGTGGCCGGGGACGCGATGGACGAGGCGATCGTGCGCCACATGCGGGAGACCTACAACCTGCTGATCGGCGAGCAGACGGCCGAGAAGATCAAGATCGGCATCGGCAGCGCCTACCCGCTCAAGCGGGAGATGACCATGGACGTAAAGGGCCGCGACCTGAAGCAGGGCCTGCCCCGCAAGGTGGTCGTGACCTCCGAGGAGATCCGCGAGGCGCTCCAGGAGCCCGTGCGCGGGATCGTGGAGACGGTCAAGACCACCCTGGAGGCCACGCCCCCGGAACTGGCCGCCGACCTGGTGGACAGCGGCGTGGTCATGGCCGGCGGCGGGGCCCTGCTGCGGGGCCTGGACCGCGTGATCGGCGAGGAGATCAACCTGCCGGTGCGCGTGGCGGAGGACCCGCTCACGGCGGTCGCCCGGGGCACCGGCGTATTCCTCGAGAAGATCAAGGATCTGCGCATCGCCCTGGACACGAGCGACGACTGACCCGGCGCCCCGGGGCGCGTCGCCCCGGCGTGGCCCGGCGCCCGGACGCCGGCCCACCCCGAATCCGGCGCGCGGCGGCAACGGCGACCTTGACCCGCCCCGGATCCGGCGTTGAATACGCTCCATTGGGGGTGTGCCCCGGATTCCCCCCAGCATCTGGGGGGGGCGCCGAACGCCCCGGGGGCCCCCAGCGCTGGAGGAGCCCATGCGCCTTGGCCGGCACCACGCCTGGGGGGCCGCGCTGATCGCCCTCTTCGTGCTGCCCGTGCTGCGCCCGGAGGGCTGGCGCACGGTCGAGGAGCCCGCCGGGGCGTTCTTCGCCTGGAGCGCGGGTCTGCCCGGCCTCTCCACCGGGCCGGTGCCCCCGGCGGAGGGGGGCGAGGGCGCCAGCGCCCGCACCCAGGCCCTCGAGGCGGCGCTCGCGCGCCTGTGGGAACGGCACCTCAGCCTCCAGCAGCGGGTCGCGGAACTCGGCGGGCTGGAGGCCGCGCTCCAGCAGAGCGAACTCGACCGGTTGCCCCGCGCGCGCCTGGCCCGCGTGCTGCGCGCCCACGACCCCTGGCCGGTGCGCCGTTCGATCCTGATCGACCGCGGCCGGGCCGACGGCGTCGAGGTCGGCCAGCCGGTGGTCTCGGGCGAGGTGTTGCTCGGGCGGGTGCGCATCGCGCGCGAGCACAACGCCGTGGTGCAGCTCGTCACGGACCCGCGCGCCCGCCTGGAGGTGTTCGTGCGCACCGCCGACGGGCGCCTGCTGCGCGGTTACGCCCGCCGCCGCGGCACCCGGGAGGGGCGCGACCGGCTGGAGGTGGACTTCGTCCACGTCCCCGCCGGGTCCGAGCCCGTCGCCGTCGGCGCGCCCGTCTTCACCTCGAACTTCGACGCGCAGGTGCCCGCGCACCTGCTGGTGGGGGTGGTGGACGAGGTCCTGGACCCCGACCTGGACCGCATGCCCACCCTGGGCGTCCGGCCCGCGCTCGACCTGGACCAGGCCACGGAGGTGCTGGTCCTGCTCACGCAGGGGGCGCGCTAGTGGCCCGCACCCCCGGGACCCGGCCGCGCGCCCCGGGCCGTCCGGCCGGGGGGACGTCGTGAGCGTGTTCGTGCTCGTCGTGCTGCTGGGCCTGGGCACCGCGCTGCCTGACCTGGCCCCGCGGACGCTGGCCATCGACCGCCACCCGCCGGACCTCTTCCTGCTGGCCGCGGTCTACCTCGCGCTGCGCGCGCAGGCCTGGCGGGCGGTGCCATGGGCCATCCTGATCGGCGCCGTGCGCGACGCGACCTCGCTCGATCCGCTCGGCACGCACGCCTTCGTGCTGGGCCTGGTGGCGTTCGTCTTCTGCGAGGGGCGCCGGGAGCGCGGCCGCGTGGACCCCGCCGCGCGCGTCCTGCTGGCCGGGGCGGCGTCGCTCCTGGCCGGCTGGCTCTACCTGCTGCGGGTCCTGCCGTATGCGCCCGACCTGGTGAGCG
>JAPKHB010000446.1 GCA_026647295.1 Planctomycetota bacterium
CGATCAGGGCCTCGTAGTCGGCGGCGAGGTCCTCGCGCTCGTCGCCCGCCCGACGGCTCGCGTCCTGGTAGCGCACGTGGGCCTCGTACCAGGACTGGTCGGCCTCGACGGCCCGCCAGTAGGCGCTGGCGGCGTCCGACCAGCGCATCTCCTCCAGCGCCACCTCGCCCTCCTCGAAGGGCGCCCGGGCGGCCTCCCGGTCACCGCGGTAGGACCCGGCGGCCGGCGCGGCGGGCGCCTCGGCCTCGGTCTCGTCCGCGGCGCGCGCCGGCCCCACGGCAAGGGCCCAAAGGCCCACCAGCAAGGCCAGGGCGGCCGGCGCAAAGAGCCTCCGCGGCCGGACCCGCGAACGGGAACGACGGTCCATGGAAGGTCCTCCCGGGGGCTAGCGGACGGGCTCGCCGCGGCCGGCCTGGTCGGCCTCGCCCAGGCGCTGCGCGGCCAGCCAGGCCTCCTGGGTCTTCTTCCGGTCCAGGTCCATCAGGGTCTCGCGGCGTTCCTTGATCAACTCGAGCCGCGCCTCCTGGTCGCGCAACTCCGCCCACTCCTTCGCCGTCTTCTCGCCCGGGCCGGTGCGGTTGGTCCCAACGCCGCTCCCGCCGCGGCCGATGCCGCCGGGACCCCCGCCGAAGCCGCCGCGCCCGCCGCCCGGGCCGCCCCGGCCGCCCCCCGGACCGCCCCGGCCGCCGCCGGGGCCACCGCCCCGGCCGCCGCCCCCCGGGCCGCCGCCGCGGGCGGCGGCCTCCTGGGTGGTGCCCAGCGCGCCCCCGGCGAAGAGGGCGAGGAAGAACGTCATCCAGCGGGAGAAGCGCTTGCGCATCGGGAACTCCTATCCTTCAGGCCGGTCCGGGCGCCCGCCGCGCGGGCGGAGCCGCACTAGCCCTCCAGCAACTCGGGGTGCTTGTCCAGGTCCTCGTTGAGCTTCTTGATCGCGGCGCTGCGCTTGGCCTCGGGAGCCGCGGGCTTGTAGCCGTAGTCCTTGCCCAGCAGCGCCTTGATGATGCGGATCCCGAGCGCCCGGGCGTCCTCGCGCTCGTGGTAGAGCAGGTCCACCGTGGGGCGGGCGGCCTTGCGCGGCCCCTTCACGAGCGCCTCCACCACCGTGGCCCGCGCCTCGGCCGCGCGCGACTCGTCGGTGGCAAAGCGCAGGAGCGTGCGCGTGGCGGCCAGGTCGCCCGCGGCGTGCGCGGCCAGGCAGGCCTGGGTCGCCTCGTCCAGGCCGCCGGTGGCCGCCGCGCCGATCGGCCGGGCGGTGCGCAGGTCGACCTTGGTGCGGCGCAGCCAGTCGTCGGCCAGGGTGCCGCGGATCTCCAGGTCGTCCACGAGGACGCGCCCCTTGATGGCGTAGAAGCCCAACTGGAAGCGCTTGAGCTTGTTGCCCACGTCGGAGCCCTTCAGGTCGAACTCGGGGCCCGACATGACCAACTTGCCCTTCTGCAGGCCGAAGGCGACGCGCAGCCGCGCGCCGGGCGCCAGCTTCTCCTTCGGCGGCTTGCGGGACACGTACCGAAAGCCCGTGAAGTCGCCGGTGGCGTCCCCCTCGCGCCACTGGTCGCCGAACTTGATGATGCTGTTGAGCATCCCGTCGCTGTTGTCCCAGCGGTGGAAGAAGGTCTCGGTGAGGGTGAAGGTGGCGAAGTCGTTGGTCGCGTCGCTGGGCGAGAGGAAGCCGCCCACGTCGCGGTCCGCGTCCACGGTGAAGGTGGCCGTGACGAGTACCTCCCCCATCCAGTGCGCCCGGTGGCGCGCGGCGGCGTTGCCCACGATCTCGAGTTGCTCGTCGAACCAGCGGATCTGCTGGCCCTTGCGCGCCTCGATGTTGAAGGGCTTGCGGTCCTCGAAGTCCTCGACCTGGCGGGCGTCGCGGAAGTCGTAGCGCAACGTGACCTCGCCGCCGTCCAGGCCCGCCACCGCGCCGCGGAAGTACTCGTCCAGGGCGCGGTTGCCCTCGGCCTCGCCCTCTCCGGCGACGACCGGCCGCCCGGCGCCCAACGCGAGGAGGCAGAGGCCGATGAGGGCGAACGCGCACAGCGGCCGGCCGAGGCCGGACCAAGGCGCGCGCGCCGCCTGGCCGCAAGGGGGGACGGGGTGCAAGGACATGGGAGCCCGGGCCTTCAAGGTATGCTCCGCGCCAGGGTGACCCCGGGCACGGGAGCCCCAACGCCCCCCATTGAACCGCAAGGGAGGCCCGAAGTCGCGCCCGGACTGGCAAAATGAGGCCCAACGCCCCGAAAACCTTGTTACCAGTCCGGCCCGGCGAAGAGCGCCTCCTCCTGGTCCGGCTTTCGGCGCTGGGGGACGTGATCCACGCCCTGCCCACGCTGGCCGCCATCCGCGTGCGCCGGCCCGGCGCGCGACTCTCCTGGGTGGTCGAGGACCGGGCGGCCCCGCTGCTCGAAGGGGTCGCCGGCCTGGACCGCGTGGTGGTGTTCCCTCGCCGGGCGCTGTCCCGGGGCGGG
>JAPKHB010000447.1 GCA_026647295.1 Planctomycetota bacterium
CTTCACGTCGCGCCGGGCGAACTGGCCCTTGCCGGTTTCGACCTCGACGTACGGCTTGCCCTCCTTCCACTGGAGGAGTGAGTGCCCGCCCCTCCACCCGGGACTCGCGGCCGCCGCCCGGCGCCTCGACGACCCGGACTTTGCGGTGCGGGCGCGGGCCATGCGCACCCTGGTCGCCGCGGGGGAGCCGGCGCTGGCGGTGCTGGGCGTCCCGGGCGCCCCCGGGGGGGGCCTTGGGCCGGTGGCGGGTCGCGCGCGGGCCGTGATCGCCGAGGTGCTGCGCGACGTTGCCGACCCGCGCCTGGCCGCGCTCACGGACTCGCCCTCTGCCGCGGTGCGCAGTGGCGCCGCCGCCGAACTCGGACGCCGGGGGCGCTGGGGTTCGATCGCGGTCCTGATCGAGCGCCTGGACGACCCCGACCCGGGCGTTCGGGAGGCCGCCGTGGCGGCGCTGCGCCGCCTCACGGGGCGCCACCAGGGCTTCGATCCGCTCGCTCCGCCGGCGGCGCGCCGCACGGCCACGACGCGCTGGCGCGAATGGTGGCAGCGGGTCGGGCGCGCGGCTCCCGCCGCGGATGCGCCTTCGCCGTGCGCGCCCGATCCATCCCCGCCGCGCGTCCCCGAAGCGCCCCCCGCCCCTGCCGGAAGCCTCTGACCTGCGGCAGGGCCGGGATGGGAACCGAAGCCGGGTAGGATCCCCGCGTGACGCGGCGCTTCCTCTTCTACTCGCAGGTCCTGGTCGGGCTGCTCCCCGAGGAGGAGTACGCCCTTCGGCTCGAGGCCCTGGCCGAGGCGCTCCCGCTCGAGATCGCCGCGACCGACGCGGCCGGGCGGGTCCTGGTGTGGAACTCGGCGCTCGCCGCCGTGGCCGGGCCGCGCGAGGCCGCCCTGGGCCGCCCGCTGCTGGAGGCCTGGCCCGCGCTCGCCGCCGACCCCAACCTGGACTGGGGGGCGGCGCTCGCCGAGGCGCTCACCGGCGCCCCACCCCTGCAACTGGGCCGCCATCCCCTCGCGGGGCGGGTCGTGCGGGCGACGCTCGCCGCGCTGCGCGGGCGCGGCGGCGGGTCGCTGGGCGCGGCGCTGGCGCTGGAGGACATCACCCAGGGCGCGCGCGCCGAGGAACTGCGCCGCCGCCACGAGCGCGCGGTGGCGGTCCACGACCTGGGCGCGAGCCTCGCCCACGAGATCCGCAACCCCCTCAACGCCCTGTCGCTCAACCTCCAACTCCTGCGCGAGGGGCTCGACGAGCCGGGCGTGAGCCTCTCCGAGGTGCGCGCGCGCACCGAGAAGATGCTCGCCGAGGCGCGGCGGCTGGAGGCGCTGGTCACGCACCTGCTCGAGGTGAGCCGGGGCGGGCCGCTGGAACTCTCGGCCCAGGCGCTCGACCCCCTGGTGCGGGAGGTCGTGGAGCGCCTGGAGGGCACGACGCGTGCGGCGCGCGTGACGCTTGCGTTCGAAGGCGGGAGCCGCCGGCGCCTGGCGCTGGACCGCGTGCGCATCGACCGGGCCGTGCACAACCTCCTGCGCAACGCCATCGAGGCGGCGGCCGAGGGGGGGCGCCACGTGTGGGTGAGCACGCGCGACGACCCGCACAGCACGGTGCTCGTCGTGGACGACGACGGCCCCGGGATCCGGCCCGAGGACCGCTCGCGGGTCTTCGTCGTGTACAGCACCGGCAAGCGCGGCGGGACGGGGCTCGGCCTTCCGCTCGCCCGCGAGGACATCGGCCGCCACGGCGGCGAGATCGAAGTGCTCGCCCGGCCCGGGGGCGGCGCCCGGTTCGTCGTCTACCTGCCCCCCGAGCCGCCCGGGCCCGCGGCCGAGGAGGCGTGAGGTGGCGCGGCTGCTGATCGTCGAGGACGAGCCCAACGCGCGCGAGGCCCTGGGCGAGGTGTTCTCGGGCGAACACGAGGTCGTGCTGGCCTCCGACGTGGCCGAGGCGCTGGCGGCGCTCGATCCGCTGCCCGACCTGGTGCTCACCGACGTCGTGCTGCCCGGGGACCAGGACGGGCTGGACCTCCTGCGCACGTTGGGCGAGCGCGACCCCCGGCTGCCCGTGGTGGTGATCACGGCGTACGCGAGCGTCGAAAAGGCCGTGCGCGCGATGCGCGACGGCGCGTACGACTTCCTGGAGAAGCCGCTCGACCTCAAGCCTGGCCGAAAAGGTCGCCTGGTTTGCCGGCAGAACCGGCAGGGAATTTCATTTGATCGCGGAAAGCAATCTAAACGATGTCAAGATCATCAAGCCGGCGGAGCTGGGCGGTTACGGCATGGCGGCGCAATGGTGCGATGATTTCCATCATGCGCTGCGCACGCTGCTGACCGGCGAGCGACGGGGCTACTATGCCGACTTTGGCAAAGTCGGGCATCTGGTCAAAGCGCTGCGCCAGGGTTTTGTCTATGCGGGCCAGTATTCCCGCTACCATCAACGCCGGCAGGGCAACTCTTCCCA
>JAPKHB010000448.1 GCA_026647295.1 Planctomycetota bacterium
GCCTTCGCCGGCGGAGTGGCGCTCAACTGCGTCGCCAACGGCCGGCTCCTGCTGGAGGGGCCCTTCGAGGAACTCTTTTGGGCGCGAAATGTCTGCTGGGCGGGGAAATTCCCCCGGGGGAGGGCGCGTTCTATCCCCCCACGGTGCTCAGCGGGGTTCGCCCGGGCATGCCGGCGTTCGACGAGGAGCTTTTCGGCCCGGCGGCGGCGATCATCCGGGTGAAGGACGAGGCGGAAGCGATCCGCACGGCGAATAATTCCGTGTTCGGGTTAGGCGCCGCCATCTTCACCCGCGACGTGGAGAGGGGCGAGCGCATCGCGGCGGAGGAAATAGAAGCGGGCAGTTGCTTCGTCAACGCCTTTGTCAAATCCGACCCGCGCCTGCCCTTCGGGGGCGTCAAAGAGAGCGGCTACGGGCGGGAACTCTCCCATTACGGCGTCAAGGAATTCGTAAACATCAAGACCGTATATGTGAAGTAGGAGGGGGATTCGAGTTTCGAGTTTTGAGTTTCAAGTTGTGAGTTCATGGTTCAAGTTTTAGGTCAAGGGAAATCGGCCGTTTACTTTTCGGCTCTTGGCCCTGCTGCCTTTGTTGTGAGAATCCAGAGCGCCGCGGCGCGCTCGACGCCGCCCGCAAGCGACGCTCCGGCCCAGGCCGCCCGGGCCGGCTCCGGCTGCACGAACGCCACGCGCCCGGCCTCGTCCGGGCCGTCCGGAGCCCAGCCCAGCGCCAGGATGCCCCGGTGGCGCCGGCAGGCCGCCCCGGCGAAGGTGTCGAACTCGTGTTCGGTCACCTCCACCGAGGCGTCGAAGAGCCCGCGCAGGGCGTGGAGGGTCTCGACGTAGGAGAGGGCCTGCCGTTCCAGGTGCTGCGCGCGCCGGGCCAGCAGGTCCTCGAACACCCCGTCGAGCCGCTCCTGCTCGTAGGCCCCCACCACCAGGAAGCCGGCCGCCGCGAGCGCGGGGCCCGCGAGCAGCAGCCCCAGCGTGAGCGGCCGGCGCAGGCGCGAGAGCCGCCACGCGCGCCCTTGGGGCAACCGGGCCGCGGGGGGGGATTCGTGAACCCGTCGCATGACCTTCGAACCACGCCCATCCAAGCGGGATCGAGGACGGCCGATGTCACCGGCGCCGCCCCCGCCCCGGCGGTACGATCGTCACCCGGGAGCCCCCGGCGCCGGCCCGCGGCCCCGCATCGCCTCTGGCGGCCGCGCCCCGCGCGGGGCCCCCAGGCGGGAAGGATGCCTCATGGGTGGGAGAACCCGGTTCGGATGCACCCTGGGACTGGCCCTGGTGCTGGTCCCGCTCGCCGACGCCAAGGAGCGCGGGCCCGACGCGAAGCAGGGCTACCGCGACCTGGTCGCCCTCACGACCCCGGACGGCGCGCCCGCGAACCCCGCCGCCTGGCCGGCGGCGCTCGTCGAAGGGCGCGACTGGCCCGGCACGCCGGAGCAGATCGCCGCCTGGCGCGCGGAGGGCGTGCGCCGGCTGGCCGCCGCGCACGTCCTCAAGGTCCGGGAAGTGGAGGACGCCGCCCTCGTACGCGTGCGCTTTGCCGACGGCGAGGCCGAGGTCCCCATGCGCCTGGCCGACGGCCGCTGGGTGCTGGCCGCGCCGCGCGAATACCTCGTCCGCGGCGCGGCGCTCGACGCCGCCAACGGCCGGGCCCCCGCCACGCTGCGGCTCACCGCGCGCAGCACCTCCGGCGCCTACGGGACCTCCGCCTTCTCCTTCGCCCACGTCACCCAGGATCCCCAGCAGTGCCTGAACCGCATGGACGTCTGGTACTGCCACAACGGCGACCTGCACGCGTCCGGCGGCAGCCAGATCGTCGAGCTGGGCAAGGGCAGCCTGGCCAAGCCCCCCGCCCTCCCCGTCCGCGCCGCCTGGCAGCGCACGGTGGCGGCGCGCAAGGGTTTCGCCTACCTCCTCAACGCACGGGCCAGCGGCCAGCGCGACTTCTTCGTCCACCTCGCGGTGGTCGCAGCCGGGCCCGAGGCCGTCCAGATCGAGTGGAAGCTCCTCTCGCTCGGCGAAGGCGCCCCCGCCTCGATCCACGAAGCCCAACCCTGGCGCCCCCTCGATCCCCACATGGGCCAACCCGGCGCCAACGGCTGCGACGGCCTCTGCGGCCGCCGCTGACGCCCGCGCCAGACCGTCCGGCCCCGGGGCCGCCTGGGACCCCGCGTTAGCCGCACGCCCTAAGAGGGCCGTGCAGCCGTCCTTGACTCCCCATGTCGGATGCCAGTGTAATGATTAGCACCTGAGCCATGCCGAAGCAGAACAGGTACATACGGGACCCGTTCACGCGGAACTTCCGATACCCACGTGGGGAGATTCCTGCGGGGGTAGATCGAGGATCGAGCTGTTCTCCTGGGAGTTCGGCCGCGGTGGCGGCGGGCGCGCTGCGGGGCGTGCGGTCGGCCC
>JAPKHB010000449.1 GCA_026647295.1 Planctomycetota bacterium
GCTCAAGCGCGAATTGTTTCGCATGCGCTTCGGCGCCCTGGAGTGACTGACTTTTCCGCGGCAGAAAAGGGCGCCTTTCCTCGACCAGGAACTCGCCGGGCGGGGCGGGGCGCGCGAGGCGCGGGGCTACGCCGTGCAACTCGTCGACGGCGTGCTGGCCCACCGCGCCGAGATCGACACGCTGCTGCGCGAAGCGGCGCGCAATTGGGAGTTGGAACGGATGGCCGCGGTGGACCGCAACGCCTTGCGGATCGGGACCTACGAACTGCTGCACGCCCCGGAGATCCCGATGCGGGTGGCGATCAACGAGGCCATCGAATTGGCCAAGCGCTACAGCACCGAGGCCTCGGGGGCGTTCGTGAACGGAATCCTCGACCGGATCCGCAAGGATCGAGGGGTGGCGTAGCCCCGGGCGCGGCCCGGGGCCGGGACGAAAGGAGCGTGGCCGTGGGACTGTTCTCCCGCCTCAAGCAGGGGCTGGCCAAGACGCGCGAGCGGCTCGCCGGAGGGCTGGCCACCGTGCTGCGCATCGGGCGCTCGGTCGACGAGGCCCTGCTCGCGGAGCTCGAGGAGGCCCTGCTGCTCGCCGATGTCGGCCCGGCGACCACCGCCGCGCTGCTGGAGGGCGTGCGGGCGGAGTGGAAGCGCGGGCGGGTGACCACTGCGGAGGACGTGCGCGGCTGGCTGCGGGGGCAGATCGCCGAGCGCCTGCGCATGGGCGGCACGCAACTCGCCCGGGCACTGGAGGGCCCAACGGTGGTGCTGGTGTGCGGCGTGAACGGCGCCGGCAAGACGACCTCCATCGGGAAGCTGACCGCGTGGCTCAAGCGCCAGGGGCACGGGGTCGTGCTCGGGGCCGCCGACACCTTCCGGGCCGCCGCGGTGGAGCAGCTCACGGTCTGGAGCGAGCGCAGCGGCGTGGACATCGTGAAGAAGCACCAGGGCGACCCGGCCGCGGTGGCCTTCGACGCGTGCCAGGCCGGGCGGGCCCGCAAGGCCGACTACGTGATCCTGGACACGGCGGGCCGCCTGCACACCCAGGAGAACCTGATGCAGGAACTCGGCAAGATCCGCCGCGCGGCGTCCAAGGCGATTCCGGGGGCGCCCCACGAGGTGCTGCTCGTGCTGGACGCCACCACGGGGCAGAACGCCGTGCGCCAGGCCGAACTCTTCCACAAGGTCGCAGAGGTGACGGGCCTGTTCGTGAGCAAGCTCGACGGCACGGCCAAGGGCGGGGCGGTGGTGGCGATCCGCGACCAGGTCGGCGTGCCGGTCAAGTTCGTGGGCGTGGGCGAGGCGATCGAGGACATCGAGCCCTTCGACCCCGACGCCTTCGCGAAGGCCCTGCTGGGGTGAGCGGCTCCGCGCCCGCCGCCGGAGCCGGGAGGGCGCGGTGAGCGGCGTCGCAACCGCCGCGCGGCCGGGCACGTGGGCGTTGTGGGCGGCCGGGCTCGTGTTGCTGGGTGGCGAGCCCTTCCCGACCGGAGAGGCGTGGTTCACGGCGGGGCACACCCCGCGGGCGGCGCTGCTTGCGCTGCTGGCGCTGGGGACGCTGGCGGTCGCCGCGCTTGCGTGGCGGGGCGTGCCGGCTCTGGGCCGCGGTCTCGGCCCCGCCCTGCTGCCGCTGGCCATCGCCGGGTGGAGCGCGTTGCGCGGGCCGGCGGGCGTGGATGCCGACGCCTGGTACCGGGCGCTGGCGGGCTGGGGGGCGCTCGCCTTCCTTCCGCTGGCCTGGTGGGGCCTTGGGCCGCACGGCCCGGGGGGCGGGCGGGTGCTGCGCGCCCTGCTCGTGGCGGGCTTGGTGGCCGCCGGCCTCGGGTTGCTGGGCGCGGCGCTCGGCCGTCCGGCGGTGGGACCGTTCGGTCGCGCGGGGGTGGCGGGCGCGGTGTACGCGGCCCTGTTGCCGGTGGCGGCGTTTGGGCCGCCGCTCGGAGGCCGCGGTGGACGGTGGCGGCTGGCCGCGGCGGCCCTGCTCGGGGGTGCGCTCCTGGCGACCGGATCGCGCACGGCGCTGGTGGCCGCGGCGGCCGGCCTGGGCGTGGCGGCGTGGTGCGGGGCACGCAGCCCGGCGCGGCGGCGCTGGCTCGGCCGTGGGATCGCAGCGGCGGCGCTCGGGGGGCTGGGGCTGGGGATCGGCGTGCTGGGCGGTTGGATCGGGGTGCCGGGTTCACAGCGCACGGTGGAGGTGCGGCTGGGCCTGGTCCGCAGCGCGGTCCGGCTGATCGAGGCGTCCCCGTGGCGCGGCGCCGGCCTCGGGGCCTACCCCACGGCGGCGCTGCGGGAGCGGGATCCGGTGGAGGCGCGGCTGGAGCCCGGGCGGCGCCCCTTCCACGCGCACAACGACCCGTTGCACGTCGCCGTTGAGGGTGGCCTGC
>JAPKHB010000045.1 GCA_026647295.1 Planctomycetota bacterium
ACCTGCGGTCACTCGTCGGCCGCGTCCAGGAAGTCGTCGATGAAGCACACGTGCTCCCAGGCTTCGCCCAGGCCCGGGCGGCCGACCGCCGTGTGACCCAGCACGCGGCTGCGCAGGAGCACGGTGGGCGCGTGGGGCGCCAGGGCCGCGGCGAGGCGTTCGCCCTGCGCGACGGGGAACTGCGGATCCGTCTCGCCGTGAAGGAGGAAGCAGCGCACGGGGGCCAGCCGCGCGAGCCGCTCCGACCAACGCGCCGGAGAGAGCAGGTCCAGCGCGTCCGTCGCGGCGTCCAGCACCTCGGGGTGTCGCTCGCGCCAGACCGCGGGTCCGGCGAGCACCTCCTGCGCGAACGCGCGGCCCGCCGGGCTGACGAGTCCGTCAGGCGCCTCCACCGGGCGCCAGACCTCGTCGAGCCACGCCGCCAGGCGGGAGCGGTCCCCGGCGTCCGCGACGCGGCGCGAGAGCCCGGCGCGCCACAGGACCGCCCGGGCGAAGGCGGCCGCGTCGACGGCCTCCGGGTCTAGCGCCGCGGGCCCCGCGGGGGCCTCGAACCAGGCGGCGCTCGCCGCCTCCACGTCGTAGGGGACGCCGATGCCGAGCCAGGCACGCGGCGGGCTTCCGCCCCCCTCCAGACGCTCGATCAGCGCGCGCAGCAGGAGACTCGCGCCGACGCTCACGCCGGCCAGCAGCACGCGCGGCCGCGGCGCACCCGCCGCGCGTTCGAAGGCGACGTCCAGGAGCCGCCCGAGCCGGGCGAGGTCGTCGTCGGGCCGGGCCGGCGTCACGAGCATGGGCAGTTCCGGCGCGAGCACCTCGCAGCCGCCGCGGCGAAAGGCCTCGACCGCCCGCAGCACGCGCCCGTCCCGGATGCCGTGCCGGCCGACCCCTACGACCAGGACCAGCACCGGCGCGCCATCCGGGTCGTCGGGGCGGGCCCGCCACAGGCGCGCGACGCCATGACGCGCCGGGTCCTCCACCCACTCCAGGCCCGGGGGCGGCGCGGCGCCCGCTTCCAGGTCGGCGGGCACCGCCTCCTGGAAGGTGAGGAGGACCGCAAGCGCCCCCCGCCGTTCGAGCAGCAGCGCGGCGGCCCCGCCGCCCAGCAGCAGGAGGAGCAGCGGCAGGACCAGCCAGCGGCGCTTCAACGGCCGTCTCCCAGGGGTGCCGGGGCGAGGATACGCTGGAGGCGTTGCGGCTCCTGTCCCCTGGAGGCCCCCGATGCGCCCGACCTGGTTCCTCCCCCTCCTCCTGCTCGCCGCGGTGGCCGTGCTGGGCCACGCCGCCGGCCCGGCCCCCGTCGTCGTGGCCGGGGACGACGCCCCCGCGTTGCACCGCGACCTCGTCTACGCGACGGCGGACGGCACGCCGCTCACCCTGCACCTGGCGCGGCCTGCCGGGGCCAGGGGGCCCCTGCCCACGGTGCTGCTGCTGCACGGCGGCGGCTGGACGCGCGGGCGCAAGGAGCAACTGGAGGGACTCGCGCTCTTCCTCGCGCGCGAGGGCTTCCTCGCGGCCACCGCGGCGTACCGCCTCGCCCCCCGCCACCCCTGGCCCGCCCAGATCCAGGACTGCCGCGCCGCCGTGCGCTGGCTGCGGGGGCCCGCGGGCGCGGCCCACGGCGTCGACCCCGGGCGCATCGCCGCGCTGGGCTTCAGCGCCGGCGGGCACCTCGCCCTGCTGCTCGCCACGCTGGACCCCCCGGACGGCCTGGAGGCCGAGGGGGCCGACCCGGCGGTGTCGAGCAAGGTGCAGACCGCCGTCTCCTTCTTCGGGCCGACGGACATGGAGCGGCTGCCACAGGTCGGCGCCGGCGGAGACCTGCGCGAGGCCGTGGGCACGGCCGCGCTCGCCACCCTGCTCGGCCCCGCCTTCCGCGCCGATCCCTCGTCGATGAGCCCGGTGCGCTACCTCGACGGGGGCGACCCACCCATGCTCCTGTTCCAGGGCACGCGCGACCCCCTCGTGCCGGCGGCCCAGGCCCAGCTCTTCCTGGACCGCATGACGGAGGTCGGCGTGAGGGGCAAGGCGGTGCTCGTCGCGGGCGCCGGGCACGGATTCCTGGAGCCCGAGTTGGGCGACAGCGTCGAGGCCACGCTGCGCTGGCTCGACCGCCACCTGCGCCCGGACCGCTATCGGTCGCGCGTCCCGGAGATCCTGCGGCGTTGACCCGCGTGCCCCGGGACCCCACGATCGCCGCCCGGGGAAGGGGGCGGGGGGATCGCCGCCTTGACCGGCGCGGCCCTCGCCCTAGGATCCGGGGCCTCACGCCCCCCAGCCGAAGTGGCGGAACTGGCAGACGCGCTAGGTTCAGGACCTAGTGGGCGATAAGCCCTTGTGGGTTCAAGTCCCACCTTCGGCACCACCTTCGCCGGCTCGGCGCGGGGAGGCCCGGCGCCCTGCGGCGTCCGGGTCGCCGGCCCCCGGAGGTCAACCGGCCAGGGCCGCCTCGCGGTCGGCGTGCACCGGCAGCACGGGCAGCAGGCCGCAGACCTCGAGCACGTCGCGCGCCTGGCGCGGCAGCGCGCAGACCGCAAAGCGCGTGGGCCCCGAGCGCGCGGTGTTGTAGCAACTGGCCAGGATGCCCACGCCGGGACTGGTGAGCATCTCGATCCCGCCCAGGTCGAGCACGAGGCAGGCGGGACCCGCCTTGAGCGCGGCGCGGATCTCGTCGAGCAGCCGCCAGCACTGGCTGGTCTCCCCGAGCACGCCACCCAGGCGGTAGACCACAGCCCCCCGTCCGGGCAGGTCCTCGCGCTCGTAGGTCAGGGCGTGCGCGTGGCTCAAGCGGCTCCTCCCGGGAAAGCAGGACGATACCCGCGGCCCCGGGGCCGCTCAAGGGCGCAAGGTACGCGCTACGGCCTCCCGCGCGGCGGCGGCGGCCAGGCGCTCGAGGAGGCGGTGGTGCGCGGCCAGCCAACCGGCTCGAAGCACGGGCCCGAGGCGCCCCGGCCGGCCCCGCAGCGCCTCGGCGAGCGCGCGTCGGCGTTCGGCGAGTTCGGCGAGTCGGGCGCGGCCCCCGGCGGCCTCCAAGGCCGGCGTGGAGAGGCGGTCGAGCAGGCCCTCGATGCGCTCCTCTTCGGCCGCCATCAGGCCGTCCAGGGTGCGCCGAATGTCGACGGCGACGGCGTCCAACGTGCGCACCCAGGCGTCCAGCCCCCGGCCGAGGTCGCGGCGCAATTCATTCTGGGCGGCCCGCGCCGCCTTGCGGCGCGCCTCGGCGCGCGACTCGAGCTCGCGGCGCTGCTGCTCGCGCTCGCGCGCCGTGCCCACCGGCACCTGGCTCCCGGCCCGCAGGCCAAAGCCCAACGGGACCACGAAGCGCACCCGCGCGTCCGCGCCCGCGAGTTGGCGCCGGGCCCCGAGCAGATCCGCGTGCGTCGCCGCCAGGTCCCCAAGGGCCGCGCGCACCACTCGGGCGGGATCCCCGGCGAGCGGGGCGGACGCCGGCTCCCGGGCCCAGCGCCCCAGGCGCGCGCGCACGCGCTGGAGGCGGTCCAGGAGGGCCTGGCGCCGCACCCGGGCGAGCGCCTCGGCCGCCGCCCCGGTGGGCGCTTCGTCCAAGGCCTCCAGGCGCTCGAGGAGGCGGCGGACTTCGACATGGAGGGGGTTCATGGCGATCTCCCGGCGGGGGCGGCCTTCCGCTTGGACGACCCGGCGCTCGCCCGCGTGCCGGGCTCGCGGCCTGCCGGCCCCGCCGGTACCGTGGCGCCCCGGGAGGAACGCTTGCCCGACGCCGCGCCCGCGCCGCCCGAGCCGATCTACCGGGCGCGCCAGGAGGGTCTTGCGGCCGAGGCCGCGCACGCGCTCGCGCGCGGCGAACGCCTGGCCAGTGCGCGCCTGGTCTGCGGGGCGCTGGGCCTTGGGGCCTGGCTCGGGGCGGGCGCGGGCGGCTGGAGCCCCCACCTCGCCTGGCTCGCCGTGGCGGCCTTCGTCCCCCTGGTGATCGCCCACGGCCGCGCCGCGCGCCGGGAGCGGGCGGCCCGCCTGCTCCTGGCCCACTACGCCCGGCGCGAGGCGGTGCGCGCCGGCGAGCCGTCGGCGGACCCGGCCCCGGGCGCCCCGGCCGCGCCCGCGGAGCACCCCTACGCCCGCGACCTGGACCTCTTCGGACCCCACGGCCTCCTGGGCAAGGCCGCGCTGGGGGTCACGGGCGCGGGGGACCACACCCTGGCCGCCTGGCTGCTCACCGGCGCGGCACCCGAAGAATGCGTGGCGCGGCAGGAGGCCGTCCGGGCGCTCGCGGACGGGCTCGACCTGCGCGAGCGCTACCTGCTCACGGCCACGGACGTGGGCCGTGCGGTGGACGGCCGCCGGATCGGGCCGTGGGCCAACGCCCCCCCCGCGCCGGTGCCCGGACCCGGGTGGCGCGCGGCGTGCGTCGTCACGGCCGCGCTGGCGACCGGCTCCGTGGCCGCCTGGCTGGCGGGCGCCCTCGCCTTCGGCCCCGCCGTGCTCGCCGTGCTGCCCCATGCCCTGCTGCTTCGCGCGCTGGCCGGGCGGGTCGAGCCCACGCTGCGCGCGCTGGATGCGCCGGCGACGACGCTCGGGCTGCTCGGGCGCCTGCTCGAGTTGATCGAGGGCGCACCCGCCGTGGCGCCGTGGCTCGGGGCGCTCAAGACCCGCCTGGGCGTGGGCGGCGAGCCCGCGCGGCGTGCGCTCACGCGCCTGGAGCGGCGCGCGGCCTTTGCGGCCTCCCGCGCCAACCCGCTGTTCCTCCCGTTGAGCGGGCTCCTCGGGCTCGGCGTGCACCTGGCGGCGAGCGTGGAGGCGTGGCGCCGGCGCGTGGGCCCGCACCTTGGCGCGTGGCTGGAGGGCGTGGGCGCCTTCGAAGCCCTGCTCTCGCTGGCCGCCTGGTCGCACGAACGCCGGGACCACAGCTTCCCGCGCTTCGTCGCCGGCGCCCGGCTCGCGGCCCGCGGCGTGGCCCATCCCCTGCTCCCGCCCCGCCGCGCGGTGCGCAACGACGTGGCCCTGGGCGGCCCGGACGAGCCGCGGGCGCTCGTGGTGAGCGGGTCCAACATGTCGGGCAAGAGCACGTTGTTGCGGGCCCTGGGCGTGAACGTGGTGCTCGCCCGGGCCGGCGCGCCCGTGTGCGCGCACGAGTTCGTGCTCGGTCCGCTGGCCCTCGGCGCGAGCCTCGAGGTGCGCGACAGCCTGGCCGAGGGGCACTCGCGCTTCTACGCCGAACTGGTGCGGCTGCGCCAGGTGACCGGGCTCCTGCGCGGGCCCGAGCCCGTGCTCTTCCTGCTCGACGAACTGCTCCAGGGCACCAACAGCCACGACCGCGCGATCGGCGCCCGGCGCCTCGTCGAGGCGTTGCTGGACGGGGGCGCGATCGGGCTCGTGACCACCCACGACCTCGCCCTGGGCGCCCTCGCCGCCAAGGACCCCGCCCGCCTGGCCAACGTGCACTTCGAGGACCGCCTGGACGAAGGCCGGCTGACCTTCGACTACCGCCTGCGCCCCGGGATCGTGGCGCGCAGCAACGCGCTCGAATTGATGCGCGCGGTCGGGCTCCTTCCGCCGGACCGCGTGCCGCCGGGCGGGCCCCCGTAGCGCCACCGGGCCGCCGGCGGGCTACCGCCGGCGGGCTACCGCCGGCGGGCTACCGCCGGCGGGCGCGCGCCCGGCGCTGGCAGCGCGGGCAGAAGTGCGTGGCGCGTTGCGCGAGGAGCACGCGGCGGATGGCGGTCTGGCACAGGGGGCAGGGCTCTCCGCCCCGACCGTACACGGCCAGGCGCTCCTGGAAGCGCCCGGGTTCGCCCGCCGGCGTCCGGTAGGAGGCGTCGATGCTGCTTCCCTGGGCGGCGATGGCCTCGGTGAGGACCGCGCGGATGGCCGCGCACAACGCGTCAAGGGCCGAAGGGCCGAGGCCCGCCGCGGGCGTGCGGGGGTCCAGGCGCGCGCGAAACAGCGCCTCGTCGGTGTAGATGTTGCCCAGTCCGGCCACGACCCGCTGGTCGAGCAGCAGGGGTTTGAGCCGCGCGCGCCGACCGCCGAGCGCCGCGCCAAGTTGCGGCCCGCCGAAGCCGGGGGCGAGGGGTTCCGGCCCGAGGTCCGGAAGCGCCGCGTCGGCGTCGCCCACCTGGCGCAGGCGCCCGAACTTGCGCGCGTCGACGAAGTCAAGCCGCCCGCCGCCCGCGAGCAGGAGGCTCACGCGCACGTGGGGGCCGGGCGGCACGCCCGCCGGCGCGATCACCAGCCGTCCGCTCATGCGCAGGTGCACCAGCACGGCGGGCGCCGGGTGTGCGGGATCGTCCAGGTCGATGCGGATCCACTTGGCCCGGCGCGAAACCCCCCGCACCGCCCGGCCGGCCACCGCCCGGTTGAGGGCCGCGGGGCGCTGCCCCCCCAGCGTGCGCGCCCAGGCCACGCGCGCCCCGAGCAGGGTGCGGCCGCACAGGCGGGGGCCCAGCCAGCGCACGGCGGTCTCGACCTCGGGCAGTTCGGGCACCCGCCCGATGCTACCCGCCAGGGGCCGGCCCAGGACGCCCGGCCCGCCGACCCGCGCGCCGATCTCGCGGCCCGGAGCCCTTCGGGTACCGTTCGGGCCTCCTCGAAGGAGCCCGTCGTGGCCGAGCGTCCCCGCCCTCCGTTCTGGCACCGCCGCCGCCTGGGCTGGGCCAACGCCCTGGGCTTTGCGCTCACCCTCTTCCTCGGGCTGTGGCTGCTGCTCGCCGTCTTCCGCAGCCTCCTGCCGGGGGCCGACGCGCTCGAGTTCCCGATCCCGGCCGCCTACGTGGCCGTGTGCCTCTTCGCGCAGGTCGCCGTGGTCGCGCTGGGCGCGTTGATCGTGTTCCGCTTCATGTGGCAGGGGGCCGACTTCACCACCCACACGCCCCGGCTCTACGTGTTCGGCTGGACCTGCGCGGGCCTGCTCTTCTACCTGTGCCAGGGGGTCGTGCTGCTCAAGTTCGGCGCCCGTCCGCTGCCCAACGTGGCCGCCTGGGCCGCCGACTTCTACTGGCACATGGCGCCCGTGGGGCTCGCCGCCTTCGGCCTGATGGCCTACGTGAACCTCGAGATCCCCCCGGCCGCGGGCCCGGACTCCGCCGCCGACGACGCCGACTACGACCCGGACGCGGAGTGGGACGAGGAGCGCCCCGGGACGCCGGCCGCCCCCCCGCGGCGCCGCCCCCCGCCCCGCGCCGCCGCCCTACAAGGTGAAGGCGAAGTCCTCGACCAGCGCGCCCGGCGCCTGGACGCTGCCGGTCGAGCGCCGCTGGTAGGTGTCCGAGGAGAGGAGCGTCTCGCTGTCGGCCGTGAGCCCCACGAGGTTCGCGCCGAACACGCGGTAGATCGTCTCGTCGAAGCGCATCACCGAGAGCGGCGCCCGGATCTCGCCGCCTTCGACCCAGAAGGTGGCAAAGCGCGTCATCCCCGTCGTGCGGCAGGCGGGCAGGTCGCTGTAGTTCAGGTAGTGGAGGTTGCCCACCCACACCCCGGTGCCCAGCCGTTCGAGCAGCCCCTCCGGGGGCAGGTCGCCCGGCGCCATGGCGAGCGCCTCGGGCGCCTCGGCGGCCGAGGCGCCGTTGGTCTCGACGCCGAACTCGCGGGCGCTGCGGGGCGAGACGAGCGCGCCTGCGGCCCGGCCGCCGTCCACCAGCGCCACCGCCTCGGGCTTGAGGTAGCCCTGCTCCTGGAAGTTCGGGCTGGTGCCCGCCCGCGTGTCCTCCACGAGGCGCACGCGCGGGTCGAGCCGCTCGGCGCCCTCCACCAGGCGCAGCAGCGGGCTTTGTTTGGTACGCTGGGCCTTCAAGCCAAAGCCGCCCCACGAGAGCAGGCGCAGGAGTTCTCCGACCGCGGCGGGCGCCAGCGCGACCCGGTAGCGCCCGGGGGGGACCTTGTGCGCCGGGCGGCCGAGCACCGCGAGCTTGCGCCGGGCCTCGTCCATCCGGCGGGCCAGTTGCTCGGGCTCCCAGGTGGCGCCGGCGTAGTCGCACTTCACCGCCTTGTCCGCGGAGTGGTACAGGCTCCAGTCGAAGCTGAAGGTGCGGGCCGCGTACCAGTTGCGCTGCCCCAGGCTGTTGCCAAAGCCGCGGGCCAACCGCCCGGCGGCGTAGAGCCCGACCAGGTCGGCCCCCGCCGCCAGGGCCTGGATCGCCTCGACGGCCTCCGCGGCCGCGGGCAGACGGGCCGGCGCGACGCGCTCGCTGCTCGCCGCGCCGGGGTCCGCCCGCGCCTGCTCGTTGTACAGGAGGTAGGGGTCTTCGGGCAGCGCCCCAAGGCGCTCGCGCAGGCGCTCGACGGTCCGGCGCACCCGGGGCCCGTCCTCCCCTGGCGCACCCGTCAGCGTGAGGCACGCCCCGGCGTGGCGCCGGCCGCGGACGAGTTCCACCTCGAGCTCGCGCTGCTCGACGCTCCCGACCTGGCGCACCCGCGCCTGGCTGAAGCGGGCGAAGTCCGAGTCCTCCGCGCTCGCGTTCATCAGCAGGACCTCGTCGCCGACGAGCACCGTCGTGGCCTCGCGCAGGAGGGCCTCGAACCAGTCGCGCATCGCGTCCATCAGGCCCCTCCGAACACGGACACGCCCGTGAAGCGGCAGGCCGGCGTCGCGTGCCCGACGCGCACGAGCTGGTTGGGTTCGCCCTTGCCGCAAAAGGGCGTCCCCAGCACCTGGAAGGTCGACCGGTCGCCGACGCCGGTCAGCCCGCGCCAGAACTCCGCGGAGATCCCGCGGTAGTTGCACTTCTTCACGACCGCGCCCAGGCGCCCGTCCTCGATGCGCCGGCCGAACTCGCACCCGAACTGGAACTTGTTGCGCGAGTCGTCGATGGACCAGGAGCAGTTGGTCTCCATGTACACCCCCCGCTCGACCCCCCCCACCAGGGCGTCCAACGAGAGGTCGCCGGGCTCGAGGTTCAGGTTGGCCATCCGGTCGATCGGCGGGCGGTTCCACCCGCTGGCCCGCGCGTTGGCCACGCCGGGGATCCCCGCCCGCTGCTGGGAGAGGCGTCCGCCCAGCGGGCGCACCAGGAGGCCCTGGCGGATCAGGTACTCGCGCCGCGCCGGCTCGCCGTCGTCGTCGAAGCCGTAGCTGGCCAACTGGCCCGGGACGTCAGGGTCGAAGGTGACGTCGAGCAACTCGGAGCCGTAGCGGTAGGTCCCGAACATGTCCAGGGTCACGAAGCTCGTGCCCGCGTAGTTGCGCTCGTCGCCGAGGATCCGGTCGAGTTCGAGCGGGTGCCCGATGGACTCGTGGATCTGCAAGATCATCTGGTCGGGGGCGAGCACGAGGTCCATGGTTCCGGTCGGGCACTGCGCGGCGAGCAGCAGTTCCACCGCCTCGGCCGCCACCCGCTCCGGGGCCCGCGCGAAGCCGACCGCGTCGAGCACCTCGAGCCCCCCCTGGCGCGCCATGCCGTGCCCGCCCAGGCTGCGCGAGACCGTCTCGCCCCCCGCGTGGGCCACGGCCCGCAGGTCCGGGACGAGCATGGCGAAGGACTGCTGCACCCGCGCCCCGGCCGTGTCCAGGTAACACGTCTGCCCGCGCGTGTGCCAAAGGCCCGCGCTCCAGTCGACGATGCGTTCGTCGCGCTTGAGGCGGGCGCAGGCCTCCCGCAGCAGGTCCACCTTGGCGGCGAGCGGCACGGACTCCCAGGGCTCGCTCACCGGGCTCGAAAACGCGCCGCTCGGGGCCGGGCGCGCGGGGGGGGCGAGGCCGGGCAGCGTGCGGCCGGCGCTGCGCCGCGCCCAGTCCAGGGCGCGCGCGGCCGCCCGCCGAAGGCCCGCGGCGCTCACGTCCGCCGTGGCCGCGTAGCCCACCCCGCCGCCGTCGGCGACCGTGACCATCGCCCCGGCGTCCTCGGAGAGCCGCGGGGGCTGGAGCACCCCCTGGCGCACGGCCAGGGCCTCGTTGGCCTCGGATTGGTAGCGCAGCGAGCAGAACTCGGCCTTCGGGGCCACCTGCGGGAACACGCGGGCCAGGGTGTCGAGCACGGCCACCTCCGGGGGCGGAAAGCCGGGTACGGTACCACGCTTCGTCCCCGGCGCGCCCCCGCGCCAACCCACCCCGGCCGGGACCGGGCCGCCGCCATGATCCGCGTCCGCCAACTCTCCAAGCAGTACACGGTGCACGAGAAGGAGCCGGGCCTTCGGGGCAGCCTCAAGGCGCTGTTCCGGCGCCGGCGGACCGTCAAGCAGGCCCTTCGCAGCGTGGACCTGGACGTGGCCGAGGGCGAGATCGTCGGGCTCGTGGGCCCCAACGGCGCGGGCAAGACGACCCTGGTCAAGGTCCTGGCCGGCATCGTCCACCCCTCCGCGGGCGAGGCGCGCGTGCTCGGGGCCGTTCCCTGGGAGCGCAGCAACGAGTTCCGCCGCCAGATCGCCCTGATCATGGGGCAGAAGGCCCAGCTCTGGTGGGACCTGCCGGCGGGCGACGGATTCCTGCTCCTGCGGGAGATCTACGGGATCGAACGCGGGCGCCACGCGCGCAACCTGGGCGAGTTGTGCGAGATGCTCGGCGTCAAGGCCGAGCTCAAGGTGCCCGTGCGCCGCCTCTCGCTGGGCGAGCGCATGAAGATGGAGTTGATCGCCGCCCTGCTGCACGAGCCGCGCGTCGTGTTCCTGGACGAGCCGACCATCGGCCTCGACCTGACGGCCCAGCGCGCCATCCGCGACTTCCTGCTCGCCTACCGCGAGCGCCACCGCCCCGCCATGCTGCTCACGAGCCACTACATGGAGGACATCGAGCGCCTCTGCGAGCGCATCGTGATCCTGCGGGAGGGCGAGCGCATCTACGACGGATCGCTGCGTGAGGTGGTGCGCCGCTACGCCCCCCACCGCGTACTCACCGCGCACCTGGCGCCGGACGCCGGAGGCGCCCCCGACGCCGCGGGCCTGGCGGCCGGGGGCCGGGTGCTGGAGTCCACCGCCGCCCTGCTGCGCCTGTCCGTCCCCCGGGACCGGGTGGCCACGACCGCGGCCGAGGTGCTGCGCCGCTGGCCGGTGCGGGACCTTTCGATCGACGAGGAGGACGTGGGCACCATCATCGAGCGCATCTTCCGCGCCCGGGGCGAGGAGGCGCCGTGACGGCGCCGCGCTGGGGCGTCCTGTGGGAGGTGGCCAGCACCGAGGCCCGCCGGCGCATGGCCTACCGGGTCGACTTCTGGATCCACGGGGCCTTCGGGGTGCTGGTCCACTTCGCGGTGTTCTGGTACCTGTGGACCTCGCTGTTCGCCACCCGGGCCGACCCCAGGCTGGGCGGCCTGGATCTCGCGGGCGTGGTCCTGTACTACGCCGCCGTGCTGCTGGTGGCCCGGCTGGTGCGCGGGCCGGACTTCGACTCCGGGGTCGCCACCGAGATCTACGAGGGGGCGCTCAACCGCTACCTCATCCTCCCGGTGCCCTACGCCGCGTTCAAGTACGCCCAGCACCTGGGCTCGCTGCTCCCCGTGCTGGTGCAGGTGCTCGTGCTCGCGGGCCTGGCGGCGCTGGTCCTGCCGGCCTCGGCCGGCGTGCACCTGACCGGGGCCGGGCTCCTGCGGGCGCTTCCGGCCCTTTGGCTCGCCCACCTGCTCTGGTTCCTCATGGGCTTTGCGATCCAGTGCGTGGCCTTCTGGGCGGAGAACGTGTGGAGCCTGCTGGTGGCCCTGCGGGTGACCACCGACTTCCTGGGCGGGATCTTCCTCCCCCTGGCCCTGCTGCCGCTGTGGGCCCGGGAGGCGGGGGGCTGGCTGCCCTTCCACTGCCTCTTCTCGTTGCCCGTTCGCACGCTGCTCGGGCAGGTGGATCCGGGCGAGTGGGCCCGCGGCCTCTTGGTCGGCGGCGCGTGGGCGCTGCTCCTGGGCGCCCTTTGCGCCGGCGTCTGGCGGCGGGGCACGCGCGGGTACACGGGCGTGGGCATGTGATGCGCTACCTCCGGCTCTACGCCTGCTTCCTGCGCTTTTCCTTCAGCCGGGCCCTGGAGTTCCGCCTCGACTTCTGGTTCCGCGTGGGCATGGACACGCTCTGGTACGCGGCCCACCTGGCCTTCTTCACGCTGCTGCACGAGCACACCGACCTGCTAGGCGGCTGGACCGTGGACCAGACCCGGATCTTCGCCGCGGCCCTCTTCGTCTCCGACGCCATCAACATGACCGTGTTCTCGAACAACCTGTGGTGGTTCCCCATCTTCGTCAACCGGGGCGACCTGGACTACTACCTCGTGCGCCCCGTCTCGCCCCTGTTCTTCTTGAGCCTGCGCGACTTCGCCGCCAACTCGTTCGTGAACCTGCTGCTGGCGCTGGGGATCCTGGGGTGGGCGCTCGCGCGCTACCCCGGCCCGATCGGACCCGGGGCGCTCGGCGTCTTCCTCCTCCTCCTCGGCCTGGGCGCCTTCCTGCAGTACGCCCTCCACTTCCTGTGCCTCATCCCCGTCTTCTGGATGCACCAGGGGCGCGGGCTGATGGAGGTCTCCTGGTCCGCCCAGCGCCTGGCCAGCCAGCCCGACGGGATCTACCGCGGCTGGGCCCGTCGCGTCCTCACCTCGCTCCTCCCCTACGCCCTCATCGTCTCCTTCCCCGTGCGCGCGCTCTTCGCGGCCGACCTCGGCCCCCTGCTGGCCCACTCCCTGCTCGTGTGCCTGGGCGCCTTCGCCCTCCTCGTGGCCGCCTGGCGCCGCGGCCTCAAGGCCTACTCCTCCGCCTCCTCCTGACCCCACCCCCAGCCCCCCTGGCCCTTCCAACCCCCGCTCCAAGCCGGCCCTGCCGCAATCCTCGCCGGGCTCTCCCCCTCCAAAGGACCAGGGTGGCTCCCCGTCGAGTGCACGCTGTCGAGCACTCTCTCCTCTCCACGCGTCCTCGTCGTGCTTCCACGGTGCGAGGGCAGCGCGGCCAGTCGGAGCCGCTTCCCCTTGGCAGCCTGCCCGCGGAGGAGGAAGGCCTTCGGAAGCGGCACGGCCCCCCCCGCAGAGCTTGAACGAGGCGAAGTCCTTGTACCAGGGCCCCTCGGGCCTCGCACCCGCGGTCACCCTCTCAACCCGCGTCGTCCTCTTCCTGAGCGAGTGCCTCCAGTGGCTCGATGGCATCCTGGACGAGCCTCCGGCCGACCGCGAGGAGCGCTTCGGTGGACGGAGGCTGCTGCGCGAGCAGTCCATACACGCATGTGTGGCGCGCCTCTCGCAGGTCTTCGGAACTCCCCAGGAGGTCTCGCATCCCGCTCCCGCTCGTCGTGCGAGGGCCACCGCGTCCTCCGGGAAGCAGGCGCGCAGATCGCCCCACCACGTCTCGGCCCAACCGCCCACCACCCCGTCGCCCGACAGAACTGCGATCGCCAACACGCGGCCCAGATCCTTGTTACTGCGCTTCACCGAGAGTCCATGAAACGGTTGGCTCATGGCATCCGGCTTGATACTGGGATGCGAGAGCAGGTTTGCCAATGCCATCGCCTCCGGTCGAGCAATCCTGATGTCCACATCCGTCGGCAGTGGGCTTCGCTCGCACAGCGCGAGGAAGCGGAACGTCGCCAGCGCGAAGTGGCCTTCCGTGGTTTCAACACGATCGAACGACCTCTCGCTTCGATTGCCCTCCTCATGCGCTCCGAGCACCTCGAGGAACCACCCGGGCTCGCCGGGCGGAACTAGGCGAAGGGCAGGGAGTTGCGCCGCCAGCATGTCACTCGTGCCCGCACGCGGAAACCCCTCCACGAAGTGGTGGGTCCAGCGGGCGTCCAGCAGTTCCTTGGCCAGAGTCGTCCCAGCGCCGACGGCCTCCATCCGGGGCGACAGGAGGCAATCGGCGTCCTTCGTGCGAACCGCCATCCCCGCATGACCGCCGAAGAAGTGGAACCCCGCTGCCAGCGAGCCGACGACGATCACCCGCTCGCGAACGGTCGCCGGCAACGCCTGCGAGACCCTCTCCAGCACTTCCCTGGGAGACAGGAGCAGATTCTCGTCCATCAGCTCACGGTCCTCCGACGAATGAGAGCGGACCGGAACTGCTCGGCCAGTCCCTCGAGCCCCGCCTCATGGAGATCGAGCAGGCACTCTACTGGATCGGCCCACGGAGCGCCGGCCCCTTCATCCGTCGCCAGGAACCGCTGCATGCGTTGCCGATGCACGACGACCAGCGGCGTCTCTCCCCGCGACTCCGTGCGGGCGAGAGCCGGATCGAGGCGCTCGACGAATGCACTGCTGGCGGCGCCACTCGGATCGTGAAGCGTCAGTGCCAGTGTGGGCGTCCCCACGATGTCCAAGGACTCGATGTGGTGCAGCGCACCGAGGACGCCGCCGATCGCGATGTCGTGGCGGCCCAGCTTCTCCAGGCGCCGCACGAGATCGGTCGCGGCCCGGGGCGAGCCGGAACGGTCGACGTAGCGCTCGGTGTCGCGCGCCTTCTCTTGCACACCGATGTACCGGAGCCAGGGCAGGCGAGGCCAACGGCTCAACTCAATCCGTCGGTCGCTCCCGCGTGTCAGATCCTCCTGGAGCTCCTCGAGCGCCGAGGCAGCCGTCGGGTAGCTGCAGCCCACGGTCTCCATGAGTTCCTTGGTGTGCATGGGTCCGTCGGAGCGCAGCCACCGATCGAGAAGGACGTGCAGCACCGCAAGGGAGGCGTAGCCGCGGTCGGGTGAGGTGCGCCGCTTGCGCTCACTGCGGGCGATCTCCTCGGCAACGGCCTCTCGCACCTGAGGACCAAGGTCGTGCGGGAAGTCCTGCAGGGCACGGTCGCCCACCACGACCCAGCGGATCCGCTGACTAAGGTCAGGACGGAGGACTTCCTCCGCCTGCCTCTGCTCCGCCTGGATGCGCTCCTGGGCGAGCCGGGGCTGGTAGAGGACGAGCAGCCCCTTCAGATCGGGGGCTTCGGAGAGGGACGCGGCGACCTGCCAGAGGCCGTCCAGGAGCTGTCGTGCCCCTCGCGGCCTGGCCTTGACCTCGATCACGAGGTCGCCGACCCGGGCGTCAACTTGGGTGCGCGTCTGTCTGCGTGAGTCCGTAATGAGTCATAGTCTACACTATATTTCTAGGTAGAACCTACATATTTAGGCTCTACCTGGATTCATGTGCCAGGACTGCCCCCTGATACCTATCCACACCCCATCTGATTGAGCCACCCCCGTCCCCCGAGGCCGAGGAGGGGGCACCCGACGCGGCGCCTGGCGCCTCATGACAGCGGCCCGCCGGGCTTCCGGTGCAGTTGGTGGCGGCACGCTGAAAGGGGGCCATCGTGGCCATGCAGGCCGTCGGGCGCGCCCACCCCGCGGGGGCAACTTGGGCACTCGCGCCAAATAGTGTATGGTTTCACCCCGGAAATTACATACACTACGGATCTCCATGCCGCGCCCCCTGCCCGTCCTGCCCCTTCACCCCGGCCGGGTCTACCGGACCCGTGACCTGGGGCGCTGGTCGAGCAACCCGACCCGCCTGGCCGCGAGCCTGGTGCGGCGCGGGACGCTCAGCCGGCTCGGCCACGGCCTCTACGCGCAGCCCCGCACCGGCCGCTTTGGCGCCGTGCCCCCGACCGACGAGGACCTCCTGCGCGCCTTCCTCGGCGGAGCGCCGTTCGTCGTCACGGGGCCGTCGGCCTGGAACGCGCTCGGGCTGGGCGCGACCGCCGTCCACGCCGACACGCTGGTCTACAACACCAAGCGCTCGGGCACCTTCCACCTGGGCGGGCGCGCCTTCCGGCTGCGGCGCGTGGCGTTCCCCGAGAGCCCTCCCGCGGAGTGGTTCGTCGTGGACCTCCTGCAGCATGCCGACGAGGCGGGCGTCTCGCGGCGGGAAGTCGCCGAGCGCGTCGGGCGGGCGGTGGCCTCGGGCCGCTTCGACGCCGCCCGGCTCCGCGACATGGCGGAGCGGTACGCCCGCAAGTCGCTTCGGGCGCTGCTCGGCCCCCTGCTGGCGCCCAGCGCACCGTGAGATTCGTCCACGAGGATCCCGAGTTCCCCGACCTCCTGCGCGTCGTCGCGGGCGCGCGGGGTGTCGGCCTCGCCCTCGTCGGGAAGGACTACTGGGTCACGCACGCGCTCTGGGCCCTGCACGAGCAAGGATTCGACGTCTGGTTCAAGGGCGGGACGTCCCTCGCGAAGGGCTTCGGCCTGATCGAGCGCTTCTCCGAGGACCTGGACCTGAAGGTTGAGCCCGGGCGGCAGGTGGACATGCCGCGCGTTGCCTCATGGAAGAGCGGGGGACGGCAGGCCACGGCGCGGCGGCGGGCCTCGGCCGAGTGGCTGGCGTCGCACCTCGACGTGGCCGGCGCGAGGGTCGTGCTCGACGCCGAGGCGTCGGCCGACTCCGGCTGGCGTACCGCCCACCTCCACGTCCTCTACCCCGCACTGCACGCAGCGACGCTGCCCACGGGAATGAGGCCGTACGTCCTGCTGGAGGTCGGCAGCGCACGCGTTGTTCCCTTTGTCGTGCGCGACATGACGTCGTTCGTGCATGACCACGTCGCCGCCGCGGGACCCCTGCCCGAGTACGCGGACAACCGCCCGCGTGCCGTGCACTGCGTCCACCCCCTCGTCACCCTGCTGGAGAAGCTCGACGCTCTCGGATGCAGCCCCGGCTCTTGGAGGCGAAGCGCGTGCTCGCCTCGCACGGAAGCCTCTACTTTCACATAGACTATCGGGAAGCGCACTACTGCAAGATTCTGCT
>JAPKHB010000450.1 GCA_026647295.1 Planctomycetota bacterium
TGATGCGGGCATTGGTTGAGGAGAACGCCGCCGCCTTCCCCCTCCCAGGTCGCCCGCCAGCTCCCCGAGGCGTAGTAGGCGTCGGAACGGAACCAATCCGTGACGATCCAGCTCATGCGGCGGACTTCGCCGAGTTCGCCCGACGCGACGAGGTCGCGCACCTTCATGTATTGCGCATCAGCGCGCTGATTGAACATCGCGGCGAAGACTTGTTTTTTTCCTCGGTGCGCGGCGAGGAGGCGCTCAGCGTCGGCCTTGTGGACGGAGATCGGTTTCTCGACGAGGACGTGGAGCCCGCGTTTCAGCGCCGCGATCCCGAGCGTGGTGTGCGCGTAATGGGGCGTCGCGATGAGGACGGCGTCCATGAGGCCCGCATCGAAGAAAGCCTCGGGATCCGTGAAACGGGGAAGTTCGGGGGCGAGCTTGAACGCGGCGACGTTGAGGTCGCACACCGCGGCGAGCTCAAGGCCGCGGACTTTGTTCTCGAGAACGGTCTTCGCGTGGTGCGTGCCCATTCCTCCGGCGCCGAGAATGCCAAGACGAACGCTTTTCATAAGCCTTGCGGATACGTCAGCCTTTCCTTCGATTCAAGATTGAAGTGGACAGGATTCCGAGAATTTCGTAAGACCGCATCAAAATCCCCGTGCGCCCATGAAGAAAATCGAAGCGATCATCAAACCGTTCAAACTCGACGAAGTGAAACACGCCCTCGGCGAGCTCGGAGTCGAGGGGATGACCGTCGCGGAGGTCAAGGGCTTCGGTCGCCAGAAAGGGCATACCGAGATCTACCGCGGGAGCGAGTACACGGTGGATTTCTTGCCGAAGGTGAAGATCGAGGTCATCGTCGCCGACGCCCTGGCCGCCCATGCGGTGGACACCATCGTCAAGGCCGCGCGCACGGGGAAGACGTGTGCGCCGAGGCCCCGCGCACGGTGGCCAGGTGGCGCAGGAACGCGGCGCGGTCGGCCGCGAGGTCTTCCCCCGCGCGCCCGGGGCCCGCGCCCGCCGCCGGGCGGGCGCTCACGACCGGTCCTCGCGGCCGGCCACGGCGGCGTAGAGCCCGCGGCCCTTGTCCAGCGTCTCGCGCCACTCCGCCCGGGGGTCGGAGCGCAACGTGATCCCCCCCCCGACGCGGTAGCTCACCTGCCGGGGCGTGGCCGCCAACGTGCGGATCGCCACGCTCAAGTCCGCGTCGCCCGCGTCGTCGAGCCAGCCGAGCGCGCCGCAGTAGGGGCCGCGCCCCTCGCCTTCCAGGGCGTCGATCACCTCCATGGCGCGCACCTTGGGCGCCCCGGTCACGCTGCCCGGCGGGAAGGCGGCGAGGATCGCGTCCACGCGGTCCTGCCCGGGGCGCAGGCGGCCGCGCACGACGGCGATGGCCTGGTGCACCCGCGCGAAGCGCAGCAGGCGCCGGGGCACGAGGACGCGCACGCTGCCCGGGCGGCACACGCGCGCGAGGTCGTTGCGCGACAGGTCCACGATCATCGCCAACTCGGCCCGGTCCTTCTCGCTGGCCTCGAGGTCGGCCCGCAGCCGCCGGTCCGCGCCCGCCGTGGCCCCCCGCGGGCGCGTGCCCTTCATCGGATCGGTCTCGACGACCCCGCCGCGCACGCGCAGGAAGCGCTCGGGCGAGGCCGAGAGCACGGCCCGGCCCGGCCCCGGTTCGAGGTAGGTCAGGTACGGCGCCGGCTGGCTCTCGGCCAGGCGCGCGAACAGGGCGCGCGGGTCGCCGCCGGCGGGGGCGTCGAGCCGTTGGGAGAGGTTGGCCTGGAAGATCTCCCCCGCGCGCACGAGCGCGCGCACGCGCCGCACGCGGCGGAGGTACTCCGCGGGGTCCAGGCGCGGGCGCGGCGCGTGGCGCCGCAGCGGGCGCGGGACGAAAGGGCGGGAGCGGCGCCAGGCCGCGACGAGGGCCCGGGCCCGGGCGCGCGCCGCGCGGCGCGTGGGCGCCGCGGCGGCGACGTAGGCACGGCCCGCGCGCGCGTCCCAGGCCAGCGCCTCCTCGTAGCGCCCGAACCACAGCACGGGGAAGCCCAGCGGGGGGGGCCGGGACGGGGGGCGGCGTTCGACCAGGCTGCGTGCCTCGTAGCCGAGCATGCCGGCCCAGCCGCTGGCAAACGGCAGGGGGCCCACGGGCGCCGCCGGGCGCGGGCGCAGCGGGGCCAGGGCCGCGGGGCGGGCCTCTCCCCAGACCAGCCACTCGTAGAGCCGCACCCCGAAGCCGGCGGCCATCCACGCCCGGGTCCGCTCCGAGGCCCGGACCGGCAGGCCGCGCCCCTGGAGGTGCGCGGCGTTGCCGCTGTGGTCCTCGTGGTGGTGGGTGAGCGCCACCTGCTCGACCCGGGCCTCGGCCGCG
>JAPKHB010000451.1 GCA_026647295.1 Planctomycetota bacterium
GCACCGATCGCCAACAGATCATAGAAAAGAACGAAAAAGAACCAGAGAAACAGCGAGACGCCAAAGGCCTTGGCCTTGCGCTGATTGGCCGTGGCCACCAGCGCCGCCAGACAGAGGAACACCAGCGCCAGCAACAGGGCCAGCGCCACAAACATGCTGTAGCGCACCAACCCTCCCACCCCGTTGGCCGCGACCACCAGCGTGCCGGCCAGGGCAAAGCCGATCAACGTGGACAGCGCCATCGATCCGAACACCCCCAGCAGCTTGCCGAGTTGCACCTCGCTGCGCAGCACCGGCTGCGAATAGAGCAGCTCGGTCGCGCCCTTGTCGCCGGTGAAGCTGAGTGTGCCCATGATGAGTGCCACCAACGGCACGAGATAAAGCACCAGATTGAGAATGCTCGCCGAGGTGCGGGTGAAACGCACGCACTGTGGCAACGGCCTCCTGGCACCGTCGCACCGCCCCGTCCGAGTCGTGGCGCTCGGCAAGAAACGTGGCGTACCCCCTCGGGCCGTCCTGTCCGATGTCCGGGAATCGCTCCCCCAGAAGCATGAGCGCCTCCCCGACCTGGTCATCGTCTCCCAGCGGGCTCGCGCGGGCTGCAGCACCGGCCGCCCGCGGGCCACCCTCGGGGTGGAGGAGGGTGTCCACGAGGTCGCATGCGTCCTTGGTTCCCGTGCCGATCCTGAAACGCGAGAGTCTTGAGCCAACATGCGGCAGGTTGTTCGCCACGCGCACCGGGGCTCACGCTGTCGAGCACTCTCGGATCCAGCCGGGTCCTGGGCTTTCGGTCACCTTCAGACCCGTTCATGGTCGTGCCGTCACATCGTCGCGAGCCCTGCCACGTTCATGAAGTGGGCGTCACGGGTGTACAGGGGAAGCCCGTGCTGCATCGCAAGCGCCGCGATCCAAAGGTCGTTTGTGGGGATCGGCGTGCCCTGTGCGCGCAGCTCGGCGAACACACGGGCGTAGAGGTGCGTAGTGGCCTCATCGGACCACAGGACGCGGACACGGTCGCGACTCAAGAACTTGCTGAGGTTCTTCTCGTTCACACGCGCCTTGTTGCCGCACGCGAATCCGGCCCTGAGCTCACCCACCACGACGAAGGGCAGGGCGATCGACGAAGCGGCTCGAAACCTCGCCACGGCCTCCCCCACGCCGCGCATGAAGTCGACGTAGCGGTTCGCGTCGAACGCAATGTTCAGGAGCAAAGAGCCTCATCGACCTGGTCCTGCTCCTGGATGGCCGCATCGAAGGCCGGATCCTCCGCCCATGTCCCAATCAGGTCATCGAGGTCGTGCTTCAGGGCCGCGTCGGCACCCTCGCCGACCGAAGCCCGCAGGGCCTCCAGCGCCACTTCGTTGAGGCTGCGTCCCTCGCGTCGGGCCCGCGCCCGAAGGGCCCGGTCAACGGACGCAGGGATGCCCCGGATGGTGTACTGCGACTTGGTGGTGTCCTTGGGCATGCCTGCAACTCTAGCAGGCGCTGTAGGCACATCACGCCTCAAGGGGACGGGCGGCCAGGGGCCACGACCCTCCGGATCCCGCAACGGCAGCCAGGGCCACGGACGCCTCGCGGAGCCACCGTGACAGCCTGACCCCCCGGACCGTCGGTCCACGGCCCCCCTTGGGCCCCGCCACCGGCGCCGCCTCACCCCCCCGCGGCGCCCGCCGACCGCCCGAGCCCCGGCGCCGCCCGGCGGCTCCCAGTGAGTCCACGATGGCGTACGCCCGGCGTGCCTCCCGGGCGCAGTCCCCCGCGCAGTAGCGCTGGCCTCGGTCGCAGCGCCGGCACACCCGGACCTGCCTGCGGCAGCGCGCGCACTGGTACAGCCGGCCCGGGGCCTCCATCGCCGCATCCCGCCCGCAGGGGCTGGACGGGCGGTCGACGGCGAGGCAATCTCCTCGCGGGCAATCGCGTCATCGCCGCGACGACCCAGGGGTCCGCGGGCGCACGAACGCTCGCGGGCCCCGCTTCTCCTCCAGCGGGCGCCGCGCTTCTACCCCCAGGTCCCCTGGGGGGCCAGGGCTGCATGAACCGCCCGGCCGGGACCGGGAACCAGAGCCAGGAAACCAAAGCCAGCGCCCAACCAGAGCCACCCTCTTGGCTTCCGCCTGGGGAACCAGATCCAGCCTCCGTTCTTCCCCACGAAGAACCAGACACACGGGAACCAAGACCGCGGCACGACCGCCAGAATCACGCGCATTTCAACCGCCGTTCACAACGGGTTGTGTCTTTCTCACAGCGCGTGTGAATATAGCCGATTCTGTAAATTTTGGGCTCTCCTGCAGTTTCCGTGGGTGATCCGAAGAACGGATTCCTTTCCGCCCTCCCCCCTGCGGGGTGAGGGAAGGG
>JAPKHB010000452.1 GCA_026647295.1 Planctomycetota bacterium
ATCGCGCGCCGGAAGGAGTTCACGCTGCGCAGGAACTCGCCCCGGTAGAAGTAGGCCAGGCCGAGGTTGTAGAGCGCGTCCGGGTCGTCGCCGACGCACTGCCACTCGCGGATGGCCCGGTCGAGTTCCCCCATGCGGAAGAAGGTCTCGCCCAGCAGGAAGCGCACGTCGAGCGGGTCGGCCGGCGCGAGCCGCAGCAGGCGGCGGAAGAGGCGGGCCGCCTCCTCGTAGTGGGCCATCCAGAAGCGGCACAGGGCCCGGCCGTGCAGGGCGCGCAGGAAGGGGCGGGTGCTCTCGTCCACCCACCAGCGCGGGGGACGCCCGCCCCGCTTGTCGATCTGGGTCTTGGCGCAGGCGAAGGCCCGCCGGAACGCCCGGTCGGCCCGCTCGAGGCGGCCCAGGTCGTAGTAGGCCTTGCCCTGGCCGCACCAGGCGTCGGCGTGCAGGGGGTTCACCTCCAGGGCGCGGTCGTAGCACTCCAGCGCCTCTTCGGGCTCGCCCCGTTCGAGGTGCTCGGCGCCCTCGCGGCAGTACCTTGCGACGTCGTCGGACATGGGCTGCCGAGTCTACTGCGCCCCGGGCGGGCTCCCCCCCTCGGCGCGCGCCCGGGTCGGCGCCCCCCCGGGGGGGGCGGACCCGGCGGAGGGCCACCGTGCGCACCACCCCCCTGGGTCCCTTCTGGCTGCGGCTGCTCCTGGTCGTGGGGCTGGCCCTTGGCCTGGAGCGGCTGATCGTGACGGACGCCGAGGAGCTGGAGGACCTGGCCCGTGAGGCCGCCGCCGCGGCCCAGGCGGGGGACCGCGCCGGCCTGGAGGCGCTGCTCGCGGCGGACTTCGCCTACGCGGGCCGGGGGCGGGAGGCGGCCCTGGACGAAGCCGAGCGGCTCTGGCGGCGCTACCGCCCCGCGCGGATCGAGGCCGACCTTGCGCGCATCGAGGTCGAGGGCGACCACGCCCAGGCGCTGCTGGCCCTCACGCTCTCGGGGGGCCAGGCCGGCCGGCTGGCGGTCCAGGTCCAGGTGGCCTTCGTGCGCGAAGGGGGCACGTGGCGCTTCCTCAAGGCCACCCTCGAGTCGTTCGGCCGCTGACCCGAACATCTTCCTTACATTCGGATGGCCCGCCTTCAGGGCCGCCGCGGGCCGGGTCGATAGGTCGCCAGCGCCATGGCAAACGAGATCGCCGTGCTCTTCGAGCGCCTCCTGCCGGAGGTCCTGGAGCCCTTGCTGCACCAGGCGTTGGCCGACGGTGTGCGCCGCAGCGGCGACCAGGGCCTCCACCGGGTCTGCGCCTCGGGGCGTTTCTCCGGCCCGCAGACCGCGGACCTGCTCGCCTTCTGCCGCTCCCAGGAGTTGAGCGGCGCGCTGCTCTTCGCCGAGCCCGACGTGCTGCGGGTGCTCTACTTCCGCCAGGGCCGCGTGATCGCCGCGGACTCCTCGCTGCTCTTCGAGCGCCTGGGCCGGATCCTCGGCCGCGAAGGGGTCCTCACCAAGGAGGACTCCGACGCGGTGGTGCACCTCGAAGAGGAGCAGGGCCTGCTGGCCGCCGTGGAGGCGCTGCCGGCGGACGCCGCGCGCTTCGCCCTGGAGCGGCGCATCTGGGAGGTTGCGATCTCGCTGTACTTCACGCGCAACGCGCACTTCCTGATCGTGGAGGGCGAACCGGAACTGGGCGGGTTGCCGGAGTTCGACGTCCCTCCGGACCGCCTGGCCATGGAGGGGATGCGCCGCTACGACGAGTGGCGCAACGCCCCCCGGACCGCTCGCGGGGGGGTGCCGGGGGGGTGCGCGCAGCAGGCCCCCTGCCCGGATCCGGCGCGCGGTAGCGTGCCGGTCTTGTAGGGTCCGCGCGGGAGCGCGGAACCGTTGGCCGATGGATCCCCCGTGTGCACACGGCTCGATTGATGCACCGGAGCCTGGCTCGGTACGGTCAATCGAGGGTCAGCGCAGGACGACCCAGTCGGAGGCGGGGCCCTCGCGGCCCGCGCGCACGGCCCGCACCCGCCAGCGCAGACGGCGACCGGCCTCGCCCCCCAGCCGTTCGACCTCGACCACGGCGGCCGTCGTGCGCACGGGCTTGCGCACGAGGCCGAGCCACGCGCCCGGCGCGGTCTCCTCCTCGATCTCGAGCAGGTAGGCCTCCGCCCCCGGGGCCGCGCGCCAGGAGAAGCCCAGCGGAAGGCTGGGCTCCCGCGGCAGCACCGTGCCTTCGGAGGGGGCGATCGGCAAGGGGGCGCCCCCCGCAGCGGCCACGCCGCCGGGGGTCGACCCGCCGCGGGGCCCGGGTGCGGGTCCGGGGCGGGGTCCTGGGCCGGGGGCGCGGGGGCCGGCGCTTTCGGGTCCGGCGGCCCGATCCAG
>JAPKHB010000453.1 GCA_026647295.1 Planctomycetota bacterium
GGCGTTTCGAGTTGCCGGAAGCGCCCCCGCCGCCGGGGGGGGAGCATCCCGGCGCGGCGGATCGCTACGCCGTGGCGTGGGCGGCGGGGTTCGTTCCCGGCTGGCAGCAACTCTCCGAGGGTGCGCCCTCGGAGCCTGTCGTGATCCGACTGGAACGCGGCCTTTCGATCACGGGATGCGTGCTCGACCTCCAGGGAGAACCCATCGTCGGCGCCAGGGTGGTGGCGGCTGGCCGCCTTGCCGAGGAGTTGCACGGACTGGACGGCACCCGGGTCTCCTTCGGCCCTGGGACCACTCCGCACCGGTCGGAAGCGACCTCCGACGCGGCGGGTGAGTTCCGCATGGACGGCCTGCCCCCCGGCTCCTACCGGGTCGGCGCAGAGCACCCGGACTATCTCATGCCTGTCCCCGCCCAGGTCGTACCGCTGACGCCGAGGGGTCCGGTTTGGGACCTCTTGCTCGAAATGGCCCCCATCCTCGGAGTCCATGCCCTGGCCGTGGACGCTGCAACGGGGGAGCCGATCCGGGCGGCCGGGTACGCCGCGGCGGTGGGCGCCGACCGCTCCGAACTCCTGGTCCGGACCGAGGACGTGCTCGCCAGGGAAGGGCGCGTGGCACCGCACGAGGCACCCGAGACCCCGCCGCGTGGCGCCCGGTACTACGTGGTGCCGCGCACGCCCGTGGACGCGACGATGCGCGTGGACCTTCGCGTCGCTGCCGCCGGGTACGTTTCGACGACCCGTGAGTTCGAGTTGCGCCCCCTCCGCGAGCTGGGTGAACCCGTGCGGATCCCGCTGGAGCGGGACCGTGGCGTCGAGCTCGTTCCCCTCCACCTGCGCGCGAACTGGGTGGGGAGAGGCGGCTTCACCGGCACGCTGGTGCTCAAGTTGCTGCCGCATCGGAGAGCCGGCCGACACAAGATCCACCTGCCCGTCGCCTTCGTGGACGGCCGCGCCCCCCACCCGATCCCCGTCCCGGTCGGAACGCATCGGCTGAGCGTCATCCCACCCGCCCACAACGCAAGCCTCGCCTTCCTCCGCCTTCCGGCGGGGAAGCCGGTGGACCTCGTCGTGGGCCCCGGCCCCCGGGCAGAGTTCACGCTCGAACTGGGGGGGTTCGAAGTGCTGGTGGTCCCCCGCGACGCCGTCACCGGCGCGGAGCTTCGCCACTTCACGCTCGCCACCCTGGCCGGCACCCGGGCATCCGGTTCGGTGAACACGTGGTCCACCGTAGATCTGGACCGGCCTCCAGGGGCTCCTGGCGTGCGCTTCTGGTTCAGCGAGTCGGTGATCGAACTGGAGGTCGGAAAGCCCGGGTACGTTCCAGCGCGCCGCACGTTCCGCCTGGAGCCCGGGGTCCGTGAGACCTGGAGCGTCGATCTCCAGCCGGAGGGACCGTAGGCCGGTCGGAGCACGAAGCGGCGCCGCCGAGGCCTACGGACCGCGCCTCGAGGTCGGAAGCCGGATGGCGAAGGTGCTGCCCCGGCCGGGGGCGCTTTCGAGCTCGACGTGTCCGCCACAGGCCTCGACGGCCCAGCGGGCGATCGAGAGGCCAAGGCCCGCCCCGCCGCCGTGGCGCGCCGGGTCCAGGCGCACGAAGCGCTCGAAGATGCGCCCCTGGTCCGCGGCGGCGATGCCGGGGCCCTCGTCGACGACCTCCAGGACCGCCTCCGGCCCCTCGCGCCGCACGCGCACCGTGATGCGGGAGCCGCCGGGAGCGTAGCGCACCGCGTTGTGCAGCAGGTTGAGCAGCGCGAGGGAGATCCACCGGGCGTCGGTCGAAAGCCGCAGTTCCGGGTCCCCCTCGAGCGCCAGCGTCTGCCCCCGCTCCTCGGCCAGGACGCGGATCTCGCCCACCGCGGACTCCGCCAGGCCGCGCAGGTCGACCGGCGCCGGGTCCACGGCCAGGCGGCCGGCGTCCGCCCGCGACAGCGTCAGCAGGTCGTCCACCAGCCGCTCGAACCGGGCGCACTCCTCGAGCATGCTCGACACCGCCTCCCGCGCGTCGCCCCCCGGGCCCAGCGCCACCTCGCCCACGCTCTGCATCGCGGCCAGCGGCGTCCGCAGCTCGTGGGAGGCGTCGGCCGTGAAGCGCCGCAGCCGCTCGAACGCCTCCTGCAAGCGCTCGAAGAGCGCGTTGAAGGCCAGCGCCAGCCGCCCCAGTTCGTCCGCGGCGTTTCGGACGGGCAACCGCTCCGCGAGGCGGTCGGCGCCGATGCGGCGCGCCTGTTCCGTCATCTCGCGCACCGGGTGCAGCAGGCGGTTCGCGAGCCACCGCCCGGCGAGCCAGGCGAGCGCGCCGATCGGCACCAGACCGAGCCCGAGGAGCAGGGCCATCTCCCCCA
>JAPKHB010000454.1 GCA_026647295.1 Planctomycetota bacterium
TGGGCTCGAAGTGCGCGAGCACGGCGTGGGGCTCCGTGAACGCGTGGCTCAAGCCGGCCATCTTGAAGCGGCCGTCCGCGGTGGTCATCGCCCATGCGGTGATCCGCCAAAACAGCGTGTCCATGAATTGCCTCCAAGAGGTGAGTGTGAGGCATCCTTCGCGCAGGTCTGTGGAAGGGTCAACCGAGTTCCTCCCGAGGAACCGCCGAGTGACCTGTTTGAATGCATAAGGACGGGTTGAGAAACCCGGCGACGGAGACCCCCTGGCGGGACACCATGGTGGGCTGAGCGTGGCGCTCACCCACAGCCCAGACCCAGGAGATCTCCTCATGAATCCCATGCGCTTCGTGGGCCTCGATGTCCACAAGAAGACCATCGCCGTGTGTGTGAAGACCCTCGACGGCTCGATCATCGACGAGCGGGTGGTGCCCGCTCGCCGCCAAGCCCTGCTGGCCTGGGCCCAGTCGCTCGAAGAACCCTGGGCGGGGGCGATGGAGGCGACGATGTTCAGCGGGTGGATCTACGATCTGCTCAAACCGCATGCGACGGTCCTCAAGGTGGCCAATCCCCTCATGCTCCGGGCCATCGCCGCCTCGAAGAGGAAGAACGACCGCGTCGACGCGCGCAAGATCGCCGATGCCCTGCGCTGCGACCTTCTGCCCGAGTGCCACATGGTCCCGCAGGCGGTGCGCGATCTGCGGCGGGTGCTGCGCTTCCGCAATCACCTGGTCCAGCACGCCGTGCGGCTGAAGAACAAGTGCGCCGGCCTGCTCATGGAGTGCGGCGTCGAGTACGACAAGCAGCGCCTGCACGGCCGCAAGTACTTCGAGGATCTGCTGGGCCGCCTCGAGGAGGTGCCTGAGTCGCTCGCGCCCATGCTGCGTTTCAATCGCGTGATGCTCGAGGAGTTCGACCACGCCCAGCGGCGCCTGCTCGCCGAGCTCACGGAGAATGACCTCCTGCGCGAGCGCGTGCGGCGTCTGCAGACCATCCCCGGCGTGGGCCAGGTGATGGCGCTGACCTGGGCGCTGGAGATCGACGATCCCCATCGCTTCGGCTCGGTGCGCCGGGCCATCAGCTATTGCGGGCTGTGCAGCGCTCAGAGGGAATCGGCGGGCAAGACCCGCCGGGGTCCCCTGAGCAAGCAGCGAAACAAGCACCTCCAGTGGACGCTCGTGGAGGCGGCGCATCTGGCGCCGCGGTGGAATCCGGCCCTGAGGGCGCTGCGCGAGCGCGAGCTCCTGCGGGGGAGCAAGAACCGGGCGGCGCTGGCGGTGGCCCGCCGCCTGGTGGCCTATCTTCTGGCGGTGGACAAGCGCCAGAGCGACTTCGTGCTCGGAGAGGAGGTGATCGCTCCCGCGGCGGCGTGATCCCACGCCCCGTCTGCCGGCGGGTTTTCTCCCCGGGCCCCGCAGTTTGGGGGCTGCGCAGATGGCCCTCGGGCCACGAGGCGCTCACTTGACCTGTTTCGGGGCCGGGGAGCCTCCCAAACTCACTCTTGCGCGAAGGCTCGGCCCCAGAGCCCGAGGCGCCCCATGGATGTCTGGTCGCGCTGGCCGTCGACCCTGAACGCCCGCAGGCCCACCGGCGGGGCATCGCACGCCCCAAAGAGAACAGACCGTCGGGAGACCTCCGTCTCTCCCTCTTGACGTGTCCTTATCATGGATGCCCCCAAACTTCGCCAGCGCGGACGTGGATCAGGACGATCTCGAGGCGCTGGTGGCGATGCTGGTGGGGGAGTGAGGGGGGCGGGCACGTCAGCCGAGGGGCTGGTGGAGGTCGCGGGTGACGATGCCGGTGACGACCTTGGGGTAGAAGTACGTGGACTTCTGGGGCATGCGCTCGCCGATGGCGGAGATGGCCTTGAGCTGGTCCATGGTGGTGGAGTTCATCAGGAACGCCACGCAGTGGCGCTTGGCGCGGAGCAGGTCCATGGCCTCGCCGATGTCGCGGACGTAGCGGCACTCCTCCTCGTCGATGTCGTAGTCGGGGTTGCCGATCCAGCAGCGGTTGATGACAAAGGCGTGGAGGATGGTCGCGTCGAGCACTTTCTTCTCGCGCGGCATCGGGTCGTCGATGAGCGTGTCGATGTCGACGCCGGGCTTGAGGACGAGCATCGCCCCGTCGCCCTTGGGCAGGAGCATCGCGAAGGCCGTGCGGTCGCGCCCGGCCTCGTCCAGCGCGGCCTGCACGCGCGCGGCGGCGGCGGGCTCGCGGTCCCAGTCCAGGCCCAGCGGCAGAATGTCAAAGCCCGCGGCCACGTCCTCCTTGAACTCCTCGACGTCGGCGGTGAGGTCGCGGTGGAGCACGCGGTGGGTGGGCAGGATGACGAGGCCGG
>JAPKHB010000455.1 GCA_026647295.1 Planctomycetota bacterium
GTAACGTCGCCAAAGAAGACGTGCGGGAGGAGAGACGGGCCGTTCGCGTGAACGTGCTTGAGAAATACGGGCTCAAGCGCGGAGACGCTGCGGGAGAGATGGACGCTCCACGCCTTCGTCGCGTCGATGGGAGGCGCCAAGGTAACCCCGTCACGCGCTCCGACGACTTCGACCTCTGTGCGGGGGCCGTCGGGATCAACCGCCCACCCAGCAACACGCAGCCTCACGGGCAGCACCCCGGGGACGCGGACGGAGAACGACCCGTCCACTGCACAGCTCCCGTCTCCAAACTCTTTCGGGCAGCATGGCGAGAGGAGCATCCCCTCCAAGTCGCCGAACCGATAGACGCAGATTCCGGAGCCCGGGCAGCCCGGCGGTAACAGGACCCAACCGCGCACGACGGCGACCGAGCGAAGGTCAAGCGAGGTACTGGCTTGCAGATGCCGACCGTCGATGTCGAAGGACTCGGAGGTGATACCGGTCCAGTGATCTCGCCACCGGTATCTCCCGAACGCCAACTGCCCCTGCTCGAAGCGACCAGGCGAGCGCCGTGCCGGGCCGTCCCACCACTCGTCGTCGATCCCATACCAACTCTTCTTCTCCGGGTCGAACAGTTGGAGGTATGGACCAGCGCCTCCGTCCGGCGGTAGCAGCACGTCCAGGTGTGCGGTGCCTATCGGCTCTCCACCCCTCTGAATCTCATCCACCCCACGCTCAAGCGACTCATGGAACGCCGTGTCGGCTTCATGCCGATCGCGCCAGGCTGGGCTCTCATGCACTGCCAGCTTCGCGGCGCCTTGCTCCATACCGGCCTGCGCCAGCGCGATCGCGGACTCCCCCTTGCTGAGGCCCAGCGACCGAAGGTAGGAGATCGCTTCGGGGATCCGCGAAGCGGAGACGAGGGAGCGGAGCTTCCAACGTCGGAAGATGTTCACGTCACCGATCTCGCGCCCCCGGCTTCATGTATCGCATCGCCCGCTCGCCAAGTGTGCGTACCCGCTCGTCTCCGGATTGGCTAGCGGTCAGCGCGCCGGGTTTCAGCGTCCCCGCGAACCATGGATCCAGATAGACAAGCTGGTCGATCTGAGAGAGGTGTGCGGTCGGCGCGGGATTGGGGGGCCGAGCCTCGTTGGGACCTGTGGAGGGGCTTCTCGCAGGGGGTGTCGCCAGCCAGCTCGCGTGCTCGGTCGGGCCATCCCCCGCGACGACGATGCCCGCCATGAGTCGAACCCTCGCATCGGTGTCCCGAACGGCGTGAGCCAACGCTTCTCGGCGTGCCTGCGAAGGCGGGAGCAGCCCGAGGCGAACCACCGCCTCGTACCGCGAGGCGGGCGCGTCACGGCGCAGCTGGGCGAGGAGGTCGCTCGCCTCATCGCGCGTCGAGGACTCGCCGCACGCCGCGCAGAGCGTGGCGAGCGCGAGCCATCCGAGCGCTCGGGTGGAACTCGCGGCCGCCCTCGAGTGTCCTCCGGCAACGAGGCACATCGCTCGTGAGCCTACCACAAGCCACGCGTCGGGTGCATCCCCGGGGCATCCGGGAGGAACCCCTGCGGCCGGGCTCGCGCCCATGCGTGGGCGCGAGGCGCCGCGCCCTGAACGCGGCGCCGCCACCGCGAGGGACGTGGCAACCAGGGGTGGAGGCTGGAGCCCCGGGTGGGATTCGAACCCACGACCCCCGCTTTACGAAAGCGGTGCTCTACCACTGAGCTACCAGGGCGCATGGCGGTCGGGGGGACCCTAGCACGGGGCCTGGGAGCGCCCGAGAAGGGGGCGGACCGGCCCGGGCCGGCCCCCCGGGGGGTGCCGGGACCTCCACGCGGGGCCCTTCGATCCATCCGCGCGGGCGCCTGCCGCGCGGGGCGCGTCAGGGGGCGCCGGGGCCGGCCCGGGCGGCCTCGCACAGGCGCGCGCAGGCGGCGCGCGAAGCCTCCGAGCCCGCCACCAGCACCAGGACGTCGCCCGCCAGAAGGCGCGTGTCGCCGCGCGGGACCAGCGTGAGGGAACCGCGGCGGATCGAGGCCAGCACGGCGTCCGGCGGCCACCCGGCCTCGGCCAGCCGGCGGCCCTCGCAGGCGGCGCCGGGCTCCACGACGACCTCCGCCACGAGCGTGCCCGAGGCCAGCGCGCCCAGCCGCACCTGGTGGGCGCGGTGGCGCGCGACCTCGCGGCGGCGCAGCGCCAGGTCGTAGGCCCGCACGAGGTCGCCGCTGCGCAACACGCCCAGGATGCGGCGCGGTTCCTCGCGGTCCACCACGGCCGTTGAATTCTGCTTTGGCATTCACTTGCTGGTTGCCGGCATTTTTGCCCAGGGTCCATTTCACGCGCGCCAATC
>JAPKHB010000456.1 GCA_026647295.1 Planctomycetota bacterium
CGTGAAGCGGATGCGGAAGTCCTCGGTGCTCCGGCCGCTCACGACCGTGGTGTAGGGGTCGAGCGCGAGCAGCGCCCCGCGCAGCGCGAGGATCTCGAGGGTCTCGTCCTCTTCGAGCGTGCGCTCGTCCTCGCCGACCGCACTGGCGATGGACTTGAGGCCGAGGGCCCGGTCGCCCGCGCGGCCGACCGCCGTCAGGATCAGCCGGTCCACGCGTGTCAGGCCATGTTCGTCCACGCCGATGCGGCGCAGGCCCTCGCGCGCCACCTCGGCGTCGATGCGGTTTCCGGACTCCACCTGGGCGAGGTCGCGCACCCGCTTGAGGAGGCGGTTGGCCACGCGGGGCGTGCCGCGCGCGCGGGCGGCGATGTGCTCGCAGCCGTCGGGCGTGATCTCGACCCCCAGCACCGCCGCGGAGCGCGCGACGATGCGCGTGAGCACCGCCGGCTCGTAGGGCTCGAGGCGTTCGTGCAGCCCGAAGCGCCCGCGCAGGGGGGCGGACAGGAGCCCCTCGCGTGTCGTCGCGCCCACCAGCGTGAAGCGCGCGAGGTCGATGCGCACGCTGCGCGCGCTCGGCCCCTGGTCGAGCAGGATGTCGATGACGAAGTCCTCCATGGCGGAGTAGAGGTACTCCTCGACGGGCGGCGCGAGGCGGTGGATCTCGTCGATGAAGAGGACGTCGCCGGGCTCGAGGCGCGTGAGCAGGCCCGCCAGGTCGGCCGGGCGCTGCAGCGTGGGCGCCGAGGCCTCGTGCAGCGCCGCGCCGCCTTCGCGCGCGACCAGGTGGGCGATCGTCGTCTTGCCCAGGCCCGGCAGCCCCGAGAGCAGGAGGTGTTCGAGCGCCTCGCCGCGCTCCCGCGCGGCGCGGATGGCCAGCCGCAGGTTGGCGACCACCCCGTCCTGGCCGGCGAAGTCCGCGAAGGTCTGCGGCCGCAGGCGGCCGTCGAAGGCCCGCTCCTCCGGCGCGAGGGCCTGGGGGTCCAGCGGGGGGGCGGCCACGCCGGGATCCGGGGGGGGCGCGGGGCTCGCCACGGCCTCCCAGTGTAGGGCTGGGGGGGATCGGCGCAACGGATGGGGGGCCAAGGTCGTTTCATCCCCCAGGGTTGGTGGGGACCGTGGCACCCCGGCGGCCGGGGCCAAGCGGCCCCGCCGCGCGTATGTTCGCCCGCGATGGGCCCGACCGAGACGCCGTCGCTGCGCTTTGGGGACGCCCCGCGGCGCAAGCGGGGCGGCCGCATCGCGCGCATGTTCGACCGCATCGCGCCGACCTACGACCTGCTCAACCACCTCTTGAGCGCCAACGTGGACGTGCGGTGGCGCCGCGAGGTCGTCGCGCGGCTCGCGCTGACGGGCCGCGAGCGGGTCCTGGACGCCTGCTGCGGCACGGGCGACCTCGCGCTCCTGCTGTGCGAGGCGGGGGCGGGGTCCGTCGTCGGCACGGACTTCGCCCCGGCGATGGTCGCGCGGGCCCGGGAGAAGGCCCTGGCCCGCGGCGGGCGCGCGGCGGGCCCGGCGCTGGCCTTCGAGGTGGCGGACACGACGCGCCTGCCCTTTGGCGACGCCTCCTTCGACCTGGCCACGGTCGCCTTCGGCGTGCGCAACCTGGAGGACCTGGACGCCGGGCTCGCCGAACTGTGCCGGGTCCTGCGTCCCGGGGGGCGCCTGGCCGTGCTCGAGTTCTCGCGGCCCGCCAACCCCGTGTTCCGGGCCCTGTACCACACGTACTTCATGCTCGTGCTCCCGCTGGTGGGAAACCTGGTGAGCGGCGGGGCGGACAACGCCTACGCCTACCTCCCGCGCAGCGTGCTCGCCTTCCCCGGCCCGGAGGCCCTCGCCGGGCGCCTGCGCCGGGCGGGCTTCGCCGAGGTGCACGTCGTGCCGCTCACGCTGGGCATCGCCTGCCTCCACCTGGCCACGCGCGGACCCGGTCAGCCCCTTCGGCCCGTCCACGGATCTCCCCCCCCCGCCGCCCCGTAGCCAGGCCCGGAATCCGGGGTCGTTCCCGCGCCGTCGGCGCGCCCTCCCGGTGCGCCGAACGGCCCCACCTCCGACCCCTGAACGAATCACCGTCCGAGCAGCACCAGCGCGTCGTAGAAGCCGTGGGCGAGGGCCGCGATGCCCAGGCCCCGGCCGAGGTACACCAGGCCGAGCAGCACGCCCGCGTGGAAGCGGAAGGCGAAGACGCGCGGGTCGTAGGGTTCGCCGCCGGGCCCCCAGTGGTGGTAGTCGCTGAACACCCACGCGGAGGCGAGCAGGGCGAGCGCCGCGGCGCTGTAGCGGTCCATGCCCACCGCGTGGCGCAGGAGGAGGAGCAGACCGGCCAGCGCG
>JAPKHB010000457.1 GCA_026647295.1 Planctomycetota bacterium
GGCAAAGCGCCGGCTGTAGGAAATGATGACGCCGCGCACCAGGCCAAAATCAGCATTGACGAATTTGTTGTAGTAGGCGGCGCCGCCGAAGACTTCGATATTGTCGGCGCGCGTGCTGGTGAGATCGCGAATATCCCGGAAAAACGCGGTCACATCGATCGTGCTGTTACCGGTGATCTCCTGCTTCAACCCGATCTCATAGTTCGTGGTCTGTTCGGGCTCCAGATCAGCATTGCCGATCAAACCCTGGTTGCCGGTGCCGCTGCCGATTTTGAAATCGCTGTTCTGATACAGCCGCTCGAACTTGGGCGCCTGGAAAAACTGGCCGAAGGAAAAATGAAACACGCCGCCGGCCAGCACGGGGAAGGAAACGCCCAGCCGCGGGCTGACCTTGGTCTTGCTGCCCACACTCTTATACCAGTATTGCTGGCGCTGCTCGATGGTCAGACTCGGCTCGTCCGCATCCTGTATGCCGTTGCCGTTGCGATCGAAGAAACGGTTTTCCGGCCGGATGGGATTGTAGATGTTGGGATCGCTGGGATCCGCCAGCACGCGGCCGTCGGGATCGAAATGATCCAGCCGCACGCCGACATCGAAGCGCAGCGTCCTGCGATCCGTGGCGCTCGCGGCCGGGGGCATGGCCACGTGGGGCGTCCTGCTGACCGGGGCGACGACCTTCGGCGTCCTGCACCTCCTTCTGGGCTGGCCGCTGGAGGTGGCCCTGCTCCTGGGCGCCGTGATCTCCTCGACCGACGCCGCGGCCACCTTCTCGATCCTGCGCCGGCACTCGATCCGCGTGCGGCTCGCGTCGACGATCGAGATCGAGAGCGCCGCCAACGACCCGATGGCGATCCTCATGACCGTCCTCGTCGTCGAGGGTCTGACCTCGGACGCGGCGTTGAGCTGGGCGGTCCTGCCCCTGCTCGCCTGGAACCTCGTCGCCGGGCCGGCGGTGGGCTGGGTCATGGCGCGCGCCGCACTGGCCACCTTCGACCGGATCAACCCCCAGGACCGGGGCTACTACTACCTCCTGCTCATCGCCGTGGTCCTCCTCACCTACGGGCTGGCCGAGCAGATCGAGGCGAGCGGGATGCTGGCCGTGTTCACCGCCGGACTGGTGATGGGCAACCGGCGGTTCATCTACCAGCAGGGGGTCCGCAACTTCTCCGCGGCCCTGGCGATGATCGCCAACGTCGGGGTCTTCGTGATGATGGGCTTGCTCGTCTTCCCCAGCCAGTGGGCGGAGCTGTGGTTCGATGGGGCGGTGCTGTTCCTGGTGCTGACCTTCCTCGCGCGCCCGCTCGCCGTCGGGCTCGGCACGCTCGGCATGCGCTTCGACGGGCGGGAGCGCGCGTTCCTGTGCTGGGCCGGGTTGCGCGGCGCCGTTCCGATCGTGCTGGCGACCTATCCGATGGCCGCCGGGCTCGCCGCGGGCGCGGAGGTGTTCAACCTCGTGTTCTTCGCGGTGCTGCTCTCGGTTTCGTTCCAGGGATCGACGCTCGGCGCGCTGGCCCGGCGGCTCGGCCTCTCGACGCCCGCGCGCCCCCGGCCGCGCTACGGCCTCGAACTCGTCACGATGGCCCACTCCGACCTCGACCTGATCGTGGTGGACCTGCCGGGGCCCGGGGGCCGGACGGGACCGCGGATCCGGGAGCTGTCGCTGCCCCCCGGTGCCATCCTGACCCTGGTGGCCCGCGGCAGCGGGGTGGTGGCGCCCACCGGCCACACGCGCCTCCTGGGCTGGGACCAGGTCACGGTGCTGGCCCGCCCCGCGGACGAGCCGGAGATCCGCGCGGCGCTGCTGAGCCCCTTCGAAGGACAGGTTGGCCTGGACGAGGCCCGGGGATCTCCGGGGGGCACGGCACCGGTGGAGGCGGCCCCGCCCGCGCCGCGGCCGGCGCGCGACCACGTCGTCCTCATCGGCCACGGTGGCGTGGGGAGCGTACTCGCGCGATTCCTGCGCCAGAAGGCCATCCCCTTCGTCGTGATCGAGCCCGACGAGGTGGTGGTCCAGAGCCTCACGCGCGAGGGGGTCTCCGTGTGGGCCGGGCACGGCGAGGATCCCGCGGTTCTAGAGCGGGCCGGTGTGCAGGACGCCCGCCTGCTGCTGGTGACCACCTCACAGCCCGTCGCGGCGCGCCGCGCCATCGAGCACGCGGTCGGCGTCAATCCCTCGCTCGAGGTCATCGCCCGCGTGCAGCACGAGGCCCAGCCGCGCCTCCGCCGGCCCCAGGCACTGCGCCTCGGCCGCCTCCAGCGCCGGCCCCGCGTTGCCCACCGGCCGCCCGTGCTTGAGGTCGCCGCGCGACAGCCAGCCAAC
>JAPKHB010000458.1 GCA_026647295.1 Planctomycetota bacterium
GTCTTCAGCTGCACCGCCCGCGTCAGCGCGCCGTAGCGGCCGGCGTTGTTCGTCGCCAGCGCGAGCTGCCGGTCCAGGTCGACGGCGTTGCCGTCCGGGCCCGGGACGCGGTCGGGGCTCTCCTCCAGCCGCGCGTCCTCGCCCGCCGCGACCCTTCGGGACGCGGCGTAGCGCACACCCTCCCATTCGCCGTCCACCGCGAGCTGGTAGGGCCCGGCCGGGAACGTCGCCAGGGCGAAGCGGCCCTCCGCGTCGGGCGCCAGGCGCTCGTGAACCCGTTCCGAGCCGCGCGCGGACTGGCTCGTGATCCGGACGCGTAGCGCGGTGGGCGGGACGCCCGCGGGCAGGAGCAGCCGCCCGGCGATGGGCAGCCCGGGCTCGAGCACGACCTCGTGCAGGATCTCGGGGCCCGCGCTCGCGGGGATGTCGACCGCCGCGGGACGGCGCCGCGCCACGCACCCCGGCGCCGAGGCCGCAAGCCCCAGATCCCCCTCCGGGAGCGGCTCGATGCGCACGCGGCCGTCGGCGCCGGTGGTGAAGGTCGGGCCCCCGCCCGACCAGCCGCCCTGACCTGACGACTCGAAGATCCGCACCGTCGCGCCGGCGATCGCCTCCCCGCCCGGGCCGCGGCGGACCGTGACGACCGCCGCGCGCGGCGTGGGGAACCGGAAGTCCACGGTGCGCACGCTCCCGCCCTCGGCCTCGAAGGGCTCGGAGCGCACGGGGGGCAGGCCCGGCGCGCGGGCCTCGAGCGCGAGGCGTGCCCCCGGGACCAGGGCGTCCAGCACGTAGCGGCCGGCCGCGTCGCTCACGGCCAGCGGCGCGCCGGAACCCCCGTCCGGACCGCCGCGCGGGCGGGGCAGGCCGGGCGTTCCCCCTCCCACCGCCTCGACGACCGCCCCCGCGACGGGTTCGCCCTGGGCGGTCGTGATCCGACCCTCGGCGCGGGCGGCGGGCTCGACCTCCAGGTCCACCTCCAGCACGGCGCCGGGCTCGACCCGGCGCACGAGCGGGTTGAAGCCGTCCTGGCTCGCCTGGGCGAGCCCGACGGAGGCATGCCCCCGGCCCAGGGCGTAGACGCTCACCTCCCCGGGGACCACGCCCTCGATCCGGTAGCGCCCGCGCTCGTCGGTCGACGCCGCGGCCGGCGGCGTCGGCGGTCCGTCCCGGCCGCGCGGGGTCACCCACACGACCCCGCCCGCGACCGGCGCGCCGCCCCCCCGGAGCCGCACGGTGCCCTGGATGGCCGCGAGGGCCTCCAGCGACACCACGAGTTCCTCCTCCGGCGTCACGCCGCGCAAGGGGAGCAGCGCGACGGCAAAGCCGCGGGCCTCCACGAAGATGCCCCCGTCGCCGGGGACCAGCGCCAGTTCGAAGCGCCCTTCCGCGTCGCTGTGCGTCCCGGCGAGGACCAGCAAGGTGTCGGGTTCGCCCGCCCCGCCCGCGACCGTGGCGCCGGCGACGGGCTCGCCGCTGGCGGCGCTCACCACGCGCCCCCGCACGTGGCGCGATCCGGCGGGGAAGCGCAACACGACCTCCTCCTCGGTCGGGAGCGTGACCGGGGCCCCGCGCAGGTGCAGGCGCCCGGGAAGGAACGCAGAGACCCCGACCGGCCCGGCGGGAAGGCCCGTGAGAGTGAAGCGCCCCTCGGCGTCGACGGCCACGGGCGGCGCGAGGGGCACCACGCCCTGGAGCGGGTGGAAGTCCGGGGCGCTGGCCAGGGCGAAGGCGCCGCCCAGCGGCGCCCCCTGTGCGTCGAGCACCCGGCCCTTGAGCACGCAACCGGTGGGCTGGAGCGCGATGTCGGCCTGGACGCGCGCGCCTCGGGCCGGTAGCGCCGCGGTCGCGCGCCCGCGGCCCTGCGCGCCCAGGGCGCGCACCTCGTAGGTCCCGGGCGCGAGGTCCGTGACCTCGTAGCGGCCGTCGGGTCCGCTGCGGGCGCGGGGTTGCCAGACCTCTCCGGCTCCGGGGTCGAGCAGCGCCCCGAGCAACCGCCGCCAGAACGACGGCGGCGCCCCGTACTCGTCCAGCGGGTACACCTGGCGCACCTCGACGGCGGCTTCGGCGGGCGTTCCGTCCTGCGTGACGACGCCGACGATCCCGCCGCTTCCGTGCCCCGCCAGATGCCGGGTTGCTCCGCGCTGTTGGCCAGGGCGGAGGCGGTGGTGCTCCAGTTGTTGAATTCGCCCGCCACCGTCACGGTATCCGCCGCCGGGTCGAAGTTGCCCGCGGCCGCCTGCACGGACAGATCCACTTGGAAGGTGACTCTGGGTTTGACCCCCGACGCTTCGGTGACATTGTTGAAG
>JAPKHB010000459.1 GCA_026647295.1 Planctomycetota bacterium
AGGCCCTCCAGCGCGCGCGCCGCCAGGTCGTGGCGGCCCTCGCGTGCCCGCAACAGCGCCAGGCGGGCGCGGTGGGCGGGCGCGCCCTCCGCGTCCTCCTCTGCGAGGCGCTCGAGTTCCGCCGCCGCCTCCGCGAGCGCGCCGCTGGCGCGCCGGTCGCGGGCCTTGGACTCGAGCGCGGCCGCCAGCGCGCGGCGCAGGCGGATCGTGAGCGCGGGCGGGGCCGGGCGGGCCAGCCGCTCGCGCAGCAGCGTGAGCGCGCGCGCGTCGGGGTCGAGCGGGGCGCTGGCGTCGGCGAAGGCCACCAGGCGCTCGGCCTCGGGGTCGGCGGCGGCCGCCTGCTCGGCGCCCAGGCGCGCGGCCTCCGCCTCGAGGAAGGGGCCGAGCGCACCGGAGAGGTCGCTCGCCTCCAGCGCCGCGTCGAGCCAGCGCCGGTAGCGCGCCGGGGTGTCGGCGAGCGTGCGCGCCTGGACGGCGGCCTCGCCCTGGCCCGCGTGCCGGCCGGCGCGGGCGCGCAACTCGAGGCGCGCCAGGTGCAGGGCCAACTCGCGCGGCTCGGCGGCCAGGCGCGCCTCGACCTGGGCGAGCGCCTCGGGCAGGAAACGCTCCCGGCGCAGCAGCCCGAGCAGGTCCAGGAAGGCGTCCAGGTCGGTCTCGGGGGCGAGGGGCTGCCCGAGCAGCCGGCGCGCCGCCGCCCGCTGGCCTGACTCCAGGAGGCACTCGGCCAGTTCCCGGCGCAGGTCGGCGCGGGCCGGTGCGGCTGCGAGCACGCGCTCGAGCAGCGCGGCGGCGGCCCGCAGCGACCCGCGGGCGCGCAGGGCACGCGCGGCTTCGACCGCGCGGGCGAGGCGGGCCGCCTCGGGCAGGTCGGCGTGGGCGCGCGCGAGCTCCTCCAGGCCCTCCTGCGCCTGGCCCAGGGCGAGCAGGACCTGGGCGCGCCGCTCGCGCAGGTCCTGGCGGGTGGGCTGGCGTTCGAGCCGCGCGGCCAGGAAGCGCTCGAGCGCGCGCGGGTCACGCTCTTCCTCGACGGCCTGCAGGCAGAGCGCCTCGAGTCCGGTGTCGTCCGGCCAGCGCGCCAGCCCCGCCTCGAGGACCTCCCGCGCCTCGCGGCGCCGGTCCAGCCCGAGCAACAGACGCGCGAGATCCACGCTCGCGGCCGCTTCCCCCGGCTCGCGGGCGGCGCGGGTCCGGGCCGCGGCGAGCAGGGCCTCGCGCGCGGCCGGGTCCGCGGCGAGCCGGGCACGCCGGCGCAGGAGGTCCGGGCGGCGCCAGTGGTCCGCGGTGAGCCGCCCGAGCACGGCGTCCAGCCTGGCCGCCGCAGCGGCCGGATCCCCGCGGGCGGCGAGCGCGTCGGCCGCCAGGGCCTCCAGGTCCACCGCGAGTTCGGGGCTGGGGCCCGTGGCCAGCGCCTCCTCCACCAGCGCCAGCGCCGGCTCGGCCAGGCCCAGGCGCAGCAGGGCTTCGGCCGCGGGCGGCGCGGCCTCCGCGTGGCCGCGCACCAGGCCGGCCAGCCGCCGCGCCAGATCCTCGGCGAGCGCCGCGTGGCCTTCGGCGACCAGCCGGGGCAGCAGGCGTTCGATGCGCTGGCGGCGCTCGGTGTCGCTGCGGGCGAACTCGATGGCCTGCGTGAGGGCAGCAAGGGCGCCGGGATCGTTGCGCCGTTCGAGTTGGTCGGCGTACAGCGCCCACAGCGCCCCGTGTTCGGGGTGGGCGGCCACGGCCGCGCGCGCCTGGGCGAAGGCCTCGGGTTCGCCCAGGGCGTCCAGCAGGCGGATCAGCACGACCCGCGCCGAGGCGTCGGCGGGCCAGGCGCGCACGTGGCTGCGGTAGGTCTCGAGCAACTCGTCCAGGCGCTGGGCCTCGCGATGCATCTCGATCAGGCGCTCGAGCGGCGCGGCGAGCGTGGGGTCGTGGTGCAGCGCGGTGCGCAGGGGCAGCGTGCGCTCCTCCAGCGCGGCCGCGGGGGGGTCCTCGGCCCGGGCGGGGCGCGGGGCTCCCGCCAAGCCCAGGGCGCACAGGAGCGCGAGGGCGAGCCGTCTCACCGGGTCTCGTCCCCCGGCGGCGGCACCTGGGCGAGCACCTCGTCGAGCAGCCGGTCCACGGGCACGGCCTCCGCCTCGCCCTCGAAGTTGAGCAGGACGCGGTGGCGCAGCGCGGGCTTGACGGCCCGGCGCAGGTCGGCGGCGCCCACCGCGCTGCGTCCGTCCAGCAGGCAGTAGACGCGGGCGGCCTTGACGAGCGCCTGCATGCCGCGCGGGCTGGCCCCGTACGACACGTATCGGCGCACGC
>JAPKHB010000046.1 GCA_026647295.1 Planctomycetota bacterium
TGGCGTGCCATCGCGCGTCCTCCGGAGGCGCGTCGAAATCGTCGCCCTCCAATAGGTAGTGGTCCACCGACGCGCGGTAGGGGAACTGATCTTTTCGTTTTTTCCCCGCGCCGTCCCCCGCCCGCAGGCCGGTCGCACACGAGACGGCGGACGTAACATCCTGTCACAAAGCAAGTTACAGCGACGGGCCGACCCGGGATCGAGGCCAACCAGCCAAAGGGGCCCGGCGGGCCGGTTTTGGGACCTTGGTCCCGTTTGCGGCTCGACGTGCCGACCGCGCCCGCACCCGAGCCACCCCCCACACGCCGCGCCGCCCGAGGGACCCTGGCCGAGCTCGACGCCGGGCCCTTGCCGGCCGCTTGATCCGAGCCGCTGCCGGCCTTCCCCGGGGCTGCACCGGCCCCCGGAGGACCTGCTAGGCTCGGGCCTGTTGAACCCGCAACTGGAGGTCTTGGGTGCTCTCGGGGAGTCGATCGGGGATCGAGGCGGCCCTGGGGGCCGCCTTCGCGCGGGGTGCCCGCGCCCACGCTGGCCTGCGCTGCGCGCCGGCGTACTTCCGGCCGCACGCGCTACGGGCCGCAGAACGGCTGGCGCGCGAGGCCCCGTGCGCCGCCTCGACCGCGGGGCCGCACATCGAGCAGATCCACGCCGAGGACCTCTACCTGGCCTCTGCCTGCCACCTCAAGTCCCCGGGCGCGTGGGAGCAGTTCGGCAGCCAGGTGAAGAAGGGGGTCGCCGGCTACCTGGAGAGGCGCCGCCGCGTGCATCGCCGCCTCGCTCGTGAAGTCGCGGACGACGTGCCCGGCATCCTGCTCGCCCGCGAGCTGCCCCCCGAGGCCGGACCGCTGGGTGGCTACAGCGCGCACGAGCCGTTGATCGCCTACGCGGCGGGGGTGGGCTGGCAACACGCCAGGGCAGAGATCCGCGGGGCGCGACGACGCACGCGGCGTGAGGGGGACCTCGCCCACCGGAGGGGCAGCGACGCGCCGAGGTCGCAGCCGGACGCGGCTCTGGCCGCCGCGCAGGCGCACAAGGCTCTGGCGGGGATCCTGAACGAGGTGATCCGGCTTCACGGCCCCCTGGCGGCAGCCCTGCTGGCGCCTCAGCGTCTCGGAGGGCCCGGGATGGCGGCGGCCGAACGCCTTAGCGGGCACTCCCGGCGCTGGCTCTCCAAGGTGCGCTCGGCCGCGCTCCGCCATGTGCAGCAGCGCGCCGGCGAGGTCGGCCTGGATCTGTCCTGGATCCTCCAGCAGACGGGCGCGCTCCGGGTGCTGGCAGGCGACCTGGACCTGCAACTTCGTCTGGCCTGGGAGGTGGCGGCGGCCGAGTTGTCCACCGAGCAGCCTTGAGGGCTCCCGGAGGGGTAGCAGAACGGTCGGGACGCGATTCACGCCCCCAGCTCCCGGCGCCCTCGCCCCCGACCGCGTGACCGGCCCCGCCCCGCGCTGCACTCAGCCGCGAGCAGGGAGTTGCTCGAGAGCGTGAAACCGACCCCGTTCCCTCAACCACGGCCAAACACAACCCCAAACTCCAGGGCGGTTGCTCTCTGCTCGCTACCTTCCAGCGCGCGCCATCGTGGCGGCTACGGCCGCAGGTCGTAGTCCGCGACGAGGGGGGCGTGGTCGCTCAAGCCGGCACGGGCCAGGGCCTCGACGACCGCAGCCTGCCGGAGCCGGCCGTGCAGCGCTCCGTCCGTGAACAGGTGGTCAAGCTGGTAGGGGCCTGACCGGGCGCCGAAGTAGGTCTGCACCTCGGCCGCGTGGTGCGCCCGAAGTGTCTCGGCCCATCCCATGGCCGCCGCCCGCTCGAAGAACTCCCGGCCCGCCGGCCCCCACCGCGCCGCGTAGCGCTCATCGAACGCGCGCGCCGTGTTCCAGTCGCCGCCGACGACGAAGCGCTCCCCCAGCCAGTGCGACAGCGCCGCCACCGCGAGGTCGTTGCGCCACGCCCGACTCGAGGTCCCGCGGCGGTACCTGGCGTGCTCCTCCTCGGTCAGGATGTCGCCCCCCACCTCCTCGGCCGTCGTGTGGACGCTGGCCACGCGGACGCGGCCCCAGTGCGGGAGCGTCACCTCGGCGCGGCAGACGTAGCCCGAGAGGTGGCCGAGCCAGCGATCCTCACGGGCGGCATCCCCCTCCCCGCCCGGGGGCGGAACCCAGGCCAGGCCCAGGCCGCGGCGGGCCAGGACGGCCGAGCACGCAATCCAGCGCCGCGGGATCTTTCCGACCACCTCGTACTCGGACGCGCGGGCGGCATCGGCCACGAGCCCGAGGTCGTCCGGTCGGCACTCCTGGAGCAGGGCCACGTCGGGGCGCAGGTCACCAACGAGCGTCTCCCACTGGCGCTGGCGGTTGGCGCGCGCCTTGTACGGCCCGGGCAGCATGTAGCCGAGGTTCCAGGTGACGATGCGCATGGGCGCCTCCTTCTGAGCGGAGGTAGGCTAGCCGGACTCCCGCGACCCGGACCAGGGCTCGCCACCGCCGCCCCTCCCGTCCGGTCGCCGCAAGCGGAGCCGGCGGGGACCCTGGGGAAAGGGGAAATGTCGGTGCGTTGAGGGTCTTACGCTGTCGAGCAGCGCCTCGAGCAGCGAGGCGTCCGCGTCCATCTCGGCCGCCCCTCCGGCGCAGCCTCCTGGGGCGCGGGGGCGGCCATCCTGGCCGGCGCGGCCCTCGTGGCCGTGCTGCTGGCGGCTCTAGCTCCGGACGACTGACGGGTGCCCGGAACTCGCGCCGTCCACGGGGGGAGTGGCGGCCCGGATCGCCGAGGACCCCACGACGAGGGCGCCTGGCATCCAGGCGGCCAGATTCGCGGCGGCGCCGGAGCCCCGCGGACTCGGAGGACCCCGGGCCCACGGTCCACCGGATTGAGGGCTGGCCCGGGCGCCACGAGCACTGGGCAACGCAGACGATCGTCGAGATGCGTCAGGAGACGGCGGAAGTGGAGGAGCGCATGAGCGATCTGGAGGGCAGGGTCGTCCGGCTGTTCGCAGCCGTAGGCGAACACCGGATGAAGTGGGGCATCGTGGCGTGGGTCCTGGGGACCGCGGCGGCAGCGGCGATTGCCATGTTGGCGCGACAGGCGGCGCCATTCGCCGCGGAGCTGAGGCGTGCCTGAGGCTACTCCCCGTTCTCGGTAGAGAGTTCGGCCTGGCGCAGCACAAGCTGCGTTGCGTTCTCCGCCAAGTCGGGCGGGTACCCGTACTTGGCCAGAAGGCGCCGCACGTTGCGCCGCAGGCTGGCACGCACTGACTCGCGCTGAGTCCAATCGAGCTTCGGCATGCGTCGCACCATCTCCGTCAGTTCCCGGGCCATCAGCCGCAGCGTATCGCTCTGCATCGCCTGGAGGGCGGACTCGTTGTCTGCCAGGGCATCGTAGAAGGCCGTCTCCTCGGGGCTCAATCCGAGCTCCGCTCCATGTCGCTGAGCCTCCCTCAGGCTCTTTGCGAGGTCGATCAGGCGTGTGATCATCTCGGCGGTCGTGATGGCCTTGTTCGTGTAGCGCAGCATGGCGTCCTCCAGCGCCTCGCGGAACTTCCGGCTCTGGACGATGTTCGTGCGTTCAGTGACGCGAATCTGATCGCTCAGAAGCTTGCGCAGTGTCTCCAGAGCCAGGTTCCTCTGCTCCAGGGCCGCCACCCGTTCGAGGAAGTCATCGCTCAGGATGTCGAGGCGGGCATCCTCGAGGCCGACTACTGCGAACAGGTCGATTACGTCATCCGCATCCACCGCACCGCCGATGACCTGACGCACCGCTGCGTCGATGTCGCGCTGCCGTGCACGGCCCGTGGTCCGACCGCCGGCGTCGGCCAGCCGCTTCCGAATCATCGCAGCTGCGCGCTGGAAAAAGGCCAAGTGTGGCGTGATGACCTCAGTTTCGGGCCGAGGCACGGCGAGCGCGAAGGCCGTCGACAACTCTTTGACCAGCAATCGGAAGCGCTTCCAGCCATCATTCTGCCCAAAGACGTGGTCGATCGCGCGGAGGTAGACCCGAAGGACCGTGCTGGGATCCGCGCGAAGCGCCACTTCGTAGCCGCAGCCGTGGAGGAAGCCGCGCAGCTTCTCGAAGGCGGCCTGCATCGCGGGCACCGCCTCGTCCTGGACATGCTTGACCGCCTCACCAGTTCCCCCGGCCTGGGTGTAGGTCGCGAGCGCATCGGCGAGTTGATCGGCAAGGCCCAGCAGGTCGACGATCAGCCCGCCGGGCTTCTCCCCGTAGACGCGATTCACCCGGGCAATGGCCTGCATGAGGTTGTGGCCGGCGAGCGGCTTATCCAGGTACATTGTGTGGGCCGGCGGGCAGTCAAAGCCGGTCAGCCACATGTCGCACACGATGACGAGGCGCAGGTCATCCTCTGGGTCCTTGAATCGCTCAGCGAGGCGCTTGCGGGCCGCCATTGTTCGCACATGGCTACGGAGCGGCTCGGGGTCGTCGGCGGATCCCGTGACGACAACCTTCATGACACCGCGCTCGTCGTCCGCGTTGTGCCAGGCCGGGCGCAGCACGCAGATTGCTTCGTAGAGCCGGGCTGCGATGTCGCGGCTCATGGTCACCACCATCGCCTTGCCTTCCATCGCCTCCCGGCGCTTCTCCCAGTGCTCCACGATGAAGGTCGCCAGGCGCTCGATCCGCTCGGGCGCGCCCACCAACGATTCGATCGGCACGCGAATTCTGTCCTCTGACGGCTCTCCGCCGTCATCCCTGCTGGCGGCGTACTCGACCTGCGCCTCGGCGATGCGCGCGCCTTCCTCATCAACCGCGAGCCTGATAATACGTGCCTCGTAGTAGAGCGGCCGGGTCGCGCCGTCCTCGACCGCCTGCCGGATGTCGTAGACGTCCGCGTACTCTCCGAAAACGTGAATCGTGTTCTTGTCGTCACGCTCCAGGGGCGTGCCGGTGAATCCGACGAATGTGGCGTTTGGCAGCACCTCTCGCATCCACCGGGCGCCGCCTTCGACGAAGCCATACTGGCTACGGTGCGCCTCGTCTGCCATCACCACGACGTTGGCGCGCTCCGAAATCACGCCGTGCGCCTCGGCGAACTTCTGGATTGTCGTAAACACGACGCCGCCTGCGGCGCGGTCGAGGAGTTGCTGCAGGTGTCCGCGGCTGCTCGCCTGGACCGGATCCTGCTGAAGGAGAGCACGGCCGGCAGCGAAGGTGTCGAAGAGCTGCGCGTCCAGGTCGTTGCGGTCGGTGATCATGACTACGGTGGGGTTGGCCATCCGCGGCTCGCGAATGAGCGTTCCCGCCAACATCAGCATGGTGAGCGACTTGCCCGAACCCTGGGTGTGCCAAATCACCCCGCCGCGTCCATCGCCCGTGCCCGCCGGCGGCCGTAGGTGGGCCAACACGCTCGCCCGTGCCTTGCGCACCGCCCGGAACTGGTGGTAGCCGGCGATCTTCTTGGCAATGTCGCCCCGCTCGTTCTCCTCGAAGACCACGCAGGTGCGCAGGTAGTCCACCAGAGCGCGAGGCGCGAGAAGGCCCCGGATCAACGCTTCGAGCGTCGGTGCGCCGCCGCCTTCGTCATCCATCGGGCGCCAGGGCATGAAGCGGTCCTGGCCGCTGGTGATGGAACCGACCCGCGTCAACACGCCGTCCGAAACGACCAGGGCGAGGTTTGGCACGAACAGGTCGGGCGCAGTGCGCATGTAGCGGCCGAGTTGGTCGATGGCGACGCCAAGATCGGCCCTGGTGTCGCTCGGGTCCTTCAACTCGATCACCGCGATCGGAAGCCCGTTCAGGAACACCGTCAGATCCGGTCGAATGACCTTGCCTGACTGCACTACGATAGAAAGTTGTCGCGCGACGAGAAGGTCGTTGCCGTCGGGATTATCGAAGTCGATCAGCCGCGCCCGCCCGCCCCGCATTTCGCCGCTCGCTGCATCGCAGTACTCAACCTCGACTCCGTGCGTCAGCAACGCATGGAACCAGCGGTTATTCTGAACCAGTGTCGGGTATGGCGGCTGTGTCAGCGTACGCACAACACTATCAACAGTGGTGCTCGGCAGCGCGGGATTAAGACGCTCCACGGCGCCGCGGAGGATCGTGCCGAGAAGCAGGTCCCCTGTAACAAACTCGTGCTCATCCCTGAGGTCGGTGGCAAGAAGGACGCGGATTCGGACTGACTCGAACCAGGCAATGGCCGCGAGTTCGGTTGTGGACTCATCCATTGCCAGACTCCCCGAGTTCCACACCCTCAGCGAACTCTTCGTCTGCGGTCGGTTCCAGAGGGCCGGCTAGGAATGCCATGAGGCGCTGCCGATACGCTTCCAGATCCTGTTGATGCAATGCCCTACTGGCCTGAATCGGGACTTCCTCGACTACGAGATCCGAGTACTTGTCATCGAGGTAGTCATCGAACTTGGAGAAGTCTCCAAAGCGCAACCGCGTGAGAGGATCTGATTCAGCCTGCTTGCGGTGGAGCCGGTAGAGCAATGCCGCCGCAGAGTCGATTGCCTGAACCGCAACTACTGCGTAGTCGGCATCGAGGACGGCCTCCAGCGCATCCCTACCGTGCGGCCCCACACCCTGGCTGTTTCTCAGGGCGACGATCCCGTTCGTCATTTGGTTCAGTCCGCGGATTACGTCTGAGACGCCATTCTCTACTCGCTCATCTTCATCGAATGTGTCCGGAGTGAGCTTCAGCACCTTCAGCACTTGAGACATAAGCCGACTGGCGCTTGCCTGTGCATCAGTATCAATTCCCCGATCCAAGAGAATCGTCTTGCAGACGGTTTCCATCAGGCCGCGACAATGCGTGAATGCGAGCCCTGGATCACGTGGTATTGATCGCTCGATGACGTCTATTGCCGAGCGAATCGTGAGCGAACGGGGGTGCTCCTTGAGTAGTTCTCGACAGCCTCGCATCTGAAACACCGGCGCATCGGCCATGGGCTGTGCCAACGCTGGGATCACAGGGTGATCCGTCGGCGATGGGCGACGAGAGAAGATCCCTCGCACAGTTCGTAGGAGCCTACGGCTCATCGCGACCCTCGATCGAGGCTACGCGGATTTCCCCCGACAGGAGGTGCGGGAGAAGGAGATCGCGAATGCTAGCGAGCCTGCGCGACTCCACCATCAGCTCGGCGTACACGTCGTAGAGTGCGCCGATGTCTCGGTCTGCTGCGCGAAGGACGTCCGCCGTCGGAACGACGACGCGCGCCTCCTGCAGGTGGACGCGCTTGATGTGCCCCATCGTCGTGGCCTTACTTGCGGCAATGGCGCGAAACCCCGGCAAGTTATGGCGAATCCAGAGAAGACAAAACCAAGGCGAGTATCGGGTCGATGTGACCTTGAACAGGTGCTGATTCAATGCGCCTTTGCCGCCGAACCAGAGACGGGCATCGAGGGTTCCGGACCACGAAAAGAGCAAGTCCCCATCGTCGATCACATAGCGCTCCGGCACATCGGCATTCGCCCAATCAGCACCATCGGCCACGCCCTTGCGGAGTTGGGCGATCTTGATCACACGCAAGTCGCTCCCGTCACCACGGGGCGGGTACTTCTGAAGGGCCAGACCGTTCAGGAACGTGGCAGTGCTTGCCAGCGCCTTAGACTCCCACCCCTTAGGCACCGGACCCGGGCCTAGCTCGGCGTCGACAAAACAGGCGGGGAGGGCATCGAAAACCCCCTTGGGAGTGGATGGGAAGGAGGTCCTCCCTTCTGCCTTGGCCCTTACGGGCTCGAAATCCACGAACCAAGCCCGGAAGATCGCCCATGCGAGCCGCTCGAGCACCAGAGCCGTCCGTCGGTTCTGCTCAATCTTGTCGTCGAGTGCGCCGAGGACAGCGGCGATGGCACGTTGCTCACGTAGGGGAGGACGTGGTACAAGCACGCGCTTCATGGCCGTTCCGGTAATCTCTCTAAAGGTCGTCCCGCTGGCGAGCGCTTCAAGCTTGGCTTCAGAAGTCTTGAGCACGTAGTAGAAGAACTCAGGCTCGTCGTCGCTGAAGATGAGTGAGCGACAGCCCTGATTCGTCGCCAGGGGGCGCCCTGAAAGTGCGACGTATCCAATCGGGGCACGGCTCGATACCACTACTGTCCGTTCAGGCAGCAGCTTGGCTGACGATGAGGCGAGTCCGCTGCGAGTGAGGCTTCTCTCGCCGCGCTCAATGAAACGCCCGTGATGTTGAGCAAGATCCTTCGGAGTTATCCATGCAATCTCGCCGCCCCAGAAGGAGTCATCCTTCGTCGAAGGCGTGCCTCCACCAACCACCTCGGCAAACTCCCCGAGGGGGACCTCGGGCCATCGGTCTCTCATTCCTCGGCGCCTCCGATGACGCGACCGAGTCGCTCACGCACAACCCGCGTCAGCTGCTCTCCCCTGGCGAAACACTCCTCCAATTCTGCAATCAACCGGGGGTACTTGTCTGTGAACGGCTCGCCATCGTGTTCCTGATCCTCGGCCCCGACGTAGGGGCCGGGCATGAGCAAGAAGCCGTGCTTGGCGATGCCGTCGATCTTCTCGCTCTTGCAGAAGCCAGGGATGTCACGGTAGGCCCAGTCGCCGTACTGGGAGTCGTTCCACCACTCGGGGGCGGGCTCGCCGCGCCATTGACGGAAGGCATAGACAATGCGGCCGATGTCGGAGTCTGGCTTAGGGTCGCCCAGCCCATCGGCGAGCAGAGTCTCGCCGTTGTCGCCTCCGCTAAGGACCCGGAGGGTTCGAGTCCGCATCGAACCCAGCCTGCTGGCGTCGATGAAGAGCGTCTCGCCAGCGCGGCCGCGGCCGCCGTGCTTCAGGTTCTTGCCTGTCTTGTCGCGCGTCAGGAACCAGAGGCAGGCGGGAATGCCCGTGGTGAGGAAAAGCTGAGCCGGCAGAGCGACGATGGCATCCACGAGGTCGGCCTCGATGATGCGTTGGCGGATCCCTGCCTCACCCCCCGAGCCGGAAGAGAGAGAGCCGTTGGCCATAACGAAGCCGGCGACGCCGCCGCCGTGGCTGTTGGGCGGCGCCAGGTGGTGAATGAAGTGCTGGATCCAGGCGTAGTTGGCATTGCCAACCGGAGGTGTGCCGAAGCGCCAGCGGACATCGTCCTGCAAGAGCCTTCCAGACCAATCAGAGACGTTGAAGGGCGGATTGGCGAGGATGTAGTCGGCCTTGAGGTCTGGGTGGAGATTGCGCAGGAATGAGTCCGCAGGCTGCGATCCCAGGTTGGCCTCGATGCCGCGTATGGCGAGGTTCATGTGTGCCAAGCGCCAGGTAGTGGGGTTGGACTCCTGGCCGAAGATTGAGATATCGGTCTTCTGCCCGCCGTGAGCTTCCACGAAACGCTCGGACTGCACAAACATGCCCGCCGATCCACAGCAGGGGTCGTAAACGCGCCCCTCGTACGGCTCCAGCATCTCGACCAGCAGGCGGACAATGCAGCGGGGGGTGAAGAACTCGCCACCCAGCTTCCCTTCGGCCTGCGCGAACTTGCCGAGGAAGTACTCGTATACGCGGCCGAGTAGGTCGCGCGCCTTGGCGCGGTCGCCCCTGAATCCGATGTCGGCTACCAGATCGATGAGTCCCTTCAACTTCTCCGGCGCGATGCCGCGGCGGGCGTAGTCGCGCGGGAGCTTTCCCTTGAGGTTCGGGTTGTCGCGCTCTACGGCCAGGATGGCATCATCGATCAACGTCGCGATGTCCGGTCGCGTTGCTTGGTTCTGGAGATTCTGCCACCGCGCCTCGGGCGGCAGCCAGAAGACCCGCTCGGCCGTGTACTCGTCACGGTTCTCGAGCAGGCTCTCGATCTGTGTGTTGGTGATGCCGTCGGCTTCGAGCTCACCCCTGAGTTCCTCGCGCCGGGCCGCGAATGAGTCGGAGATGTACTTAAGGAATAGCAACCCGAGAACGACGTGCTTGTACTCGGCGGCATCGACCTGTCCGCGGAGGGCATCTGCAGCCTTCCAGAGGCGATCCGCGAGATCTGAGACGCCGTCCGTGTCGGGCGCCTGAGCGCCGTCAGGCTTCGCCATAGGTACCTCCGCTCCGTCCCGAGACCTGGAGGCCGCCGCGTCCGCTAGGCCTGTGCCCTCCGGACGGCCTCCGCGACGGCCTCGGTGGCCGCCCGCAGCCGATCGTCGTCCGTGTGAAGGTAGCGGAGGGTAACGACGCTCCCCGGCCGATGCCCGAGGATCCGGCCGATGGTGGCCACGTCGGTCCCGGCGGCGGCGAGGACCGTGGCGGCGGTGTGCCGGAACTGGTGCCAGCCGCCGCGGGAGACGCCGGCGCGGTCGTGGAGGCGGTGGAGGGCCTTGGAGAGGGGGGACTCGTGGCGTGACAGGCGAGGGCAGACGGGCCCCGTGCGCTGGCGGGAACGCCCCAGAACCGCCCCGGCGAGCGGCCAGATCGAGAGCGGGGGCCACGCCCCGGACCTGCGCCGCCCGCCGCCGACGGGCCGCCAAGCCAGGGCCGCCCTCCAGCGGAATCGAGGCCGTCCCGGCGAGCGGTCCAGGGGGCGGCTTCCGGACGGGCGTGGGGCCAGGGCAAGGGACGTGACCTCCGGTACGGGTGCCGGACGGTACCTCGGGCGGGGGACAGCCGGGAAGCCCGGTTCGCCGCGCCCCTCACGCGGGAGGTCGCCGGCGGGACGGCAGGTAGCGCCCACGCGCCTCCGCTCCCCCCGCCCCCCCTCAGTTCGCGTTCAGGCCGTGGGCCCGGGTGCCCAGCTTGCGCTTGATCGCCGCCTCGGCGGCCACCACCTCCCGCTGCGGCGCCGAGCGGGACATGGGCCGGAGGATGGAGAATTGGAGGGCGTGGCGGCGGCGGGCGCCGGGCCCGAGGGCGACACAGCAGGTACCGAATTCCTGGGCGATCTCAGGCCCCCAAACTGAGATGGCTCACCTGAGCGTGGGCGCGCAGGGAACGCCGTGCGTAGCCGCCAACATCAGGAAGGAGGACTCCGCAGTCGCGCCATCAGTCGCCGCCACCACCCCTGGCGCCTCGTCGTTCTCGCGCGTGCCACATTCACCATGCTCCCCACCTCCGCAGCCAAAATGCTCTGAGCCGAGTTGTGCAACAGATGGGTGCACTTCCGTGGTGAGGCGCTCAGAATGACGATGCGCCCACCCTCCATTGGCATGTGCGTCACGAGATCCGCAACGTAGGTGTGCTCGCCCGGTATCCTAAGCGCAATCCTTGCCTCCTCGCTGAGGACTGACGGATAGGTGCCATCGGACGTTCCGCCGGACAAGATCGGATCCCACCAAGCCGGATCGCCGGGCAAGGCAAATGCCCAAAGGCCGAATCCAGTATCTGGCTGGTACTGCAAGCCCGAGTGGCCGTCGGGAGCATCAAGGAGTTCCCAACCTTGGGCCGCGATATGGCGCTCGAAATCCGTTCGTGGGTGCACGCGACCGACACGCCCCATAAGGTCAACAATCGAACCTCGGCGCGTGCCGAAGCCGGCATCCCGGACACAGCGTTGTCGCGATACGGAAAACGGTCGAAGCGTCTCTGGATCGCAGCGCCGATCCTCCCACACCCCGTCCGGGTTTACCTGGATGGAACTCAGCGCAAGGGCAACTTCGCCACCTGCGGTTGTTAGATCGGCAACGAACAGCGACGGCCACTGCTCACGATGCTCGACCATCTGGTCTGCGATCGACTGAACAAGCGATTCGTAGGCAGCGTCGATTGCACGCCACGAAGACCGTCTGTGCTCGGCCCCTAGCCACTCGATGACTAGAGTGTAGGACCCGCCGCCTCCGTAGACCTTGCCGCGCGCCACGAGCGATCCCTGGCTGTCCGCGACGATCCAGTCCCGAACCGCGTTAGGCATCGAGTGCTCCTGCCTCAGCCCTCGCAGGCGGGGATCCAGTCGGCAGACTACGACAGGGCAAGGGGCGGGACCTCCGGTACGGGTCCCGGACGGTACCTCGGGCGGGGGACAGCCGCGAAGCCCGGTTCGTCGCGCCCCGCACGGGGGAGGTCGCCGGCTGGCCGCCAGGCCAGGCCCACGCGCCTCCGGGCCCCGCCCCCTCAGTTCGCGTTCAGGCCGTGGGCTCGGGTGCCCAGCTTGCGCTTGAACGCCGCCTCGGCGGCCACCACCTTCCGCTGCGGCGCGGAGCGGGGCATGGGCCGGAGGATGGAGAACTGGAGGGCGTGGCGGCGGCGGGCACTGGGCCCGAGGGCGGCGCGCAGGCGCTGGTTCCCCCCGTGCCCGGACCGGACGTAGGCCATCCACCGCCCAAGGATGCCGCCCTCGCCCCAGGCAGAGCCGACGTACTGGTCGCCGGTCTCGGTGTCGGTGATCAGGTAGACGCCGGCGACCTCGCCGAGCGCGACGTGCAACGCAGGGTTGACCCCGCGGCGCCCGACCTGCATCCTACGCCCCACCATGCAAGAAGATGAGTTCGTCGCGATCGCGCTCGCTGCCGGGCAAGAGGTGCTTCGCCCGCCGCTCCTGATGGACCGGGGGCGCGCGCTCCTGTATCAGGTGACCGTCGACAACCGCCTGAAACTGACCGTGGAACCCACCAGGCCCAAGCGAGGCCAGTCCGCGTTCCAGACGGACCTGGCCGTGTTCGAGGAAGTCGAGGCGGACGTGCAGATCCCGCGAGTCGTGCTGGAGTTCAAGAAGCGCCTCACGACGCACGACGTGCTGACCTACGCGGCCAAGGCCCGGAAGCACAAGCAAGTGTACCCTTACCTCCGGTATGGGCTCATCGCCGCCGAGATCGACACACTGCCCGGGCGATTCTTCACGCACAACGAGGGGCTCGACTTCGCCGTCGCCGCGGGCTCGTACCGCCGGCAGGGACTCCATAGCCTGTTCGAACGCCTGCTCCAGCAGGAGGTCGACACGTCCCGGCGGTTGGAGAGCATCACCTTCGAGAAGGTCGCCGCCCACCTCTACCGCTCGGAGGTCGTCTTGGAGTCGGGGGGAAGCGGCGTGCGTTAGGTTCCCATGCCGTGTCGGCCTCGGCCACCACGCCCGCCACCCCCTACATGTGCCCCCCTCCAATGACCGCCGTTTGACCTCCACTCCAAGCGCACTCGCACCCAGATGTCAGGGAAAGCGCGGAGAGCGTCACTCTGAGCCGGAGTATGCCTCCGGCCACAGCCTGCGGCACCTCTGCACCCCGACCGGAAGCCAGTCGCATGCGCTGTCGTGGAGCGTGTTTACCTCACGGTTGCACGCGCGGCACCTATACCGCCGCTGGGTTCTCCGCAGATGTCGGTCTCCGGCCCATAGGTGGAGGGGTGCGCGGTCATCCACGAGCGTGTTTGCATTTAGGTCTTCGCCCGCGGCCTTGCTGATCGCCTGCGCGAGCATCTTCAATAGCGCACTCTCACCGATGCTATCGCCATCGCTATCAGCTCGGCGCAGCCTGCTGTATGCCCTGCGCGCTGCCTCCAGCAGTTCGGGTGCGGCGGAGATCAACCGTGCGTTCGCGGATCGCCGCAGATCTCCAGTCGCGCCGGGTGTGTAGGCGACGGCATGCAGGCTATCACGCACACTCTTGGGGACTTGCGGGCCGCTGAACAGTTCTTCCGACACTGGTCGAGGCGAGTTACGCAGCGCGGCATCGTGTTCGGCACGAATTCGGTCGAGCTCACGGGACGCTTGCACGTACTCGGGGCCAAGGACGAATTGGGCTCGCCCGAACCTGTCATACCGAACCCGCCAAGGCGGGCGGCTGTGTTTCATAACTTCAGACTCCCTGCGACCGCAGCCGCGAAAGTGGTGGAGGACCATGCTCGTGTTCCGCAGGGTAGCAGAGGGGGCCGCCCGTGCATGCCGGCAGATCATGAGATGAGGCGCGCCACAACCTGCACGTGCCAGCGCCGGCCCTTGCGCGGGCGGTGGCCCTCGGCCAGGAGCCGGCGGGCGACCTCCCGAAGCGACGCCCCCTCGGCCCGGAGCTCCCGGGCCCGGGCGACGGTCGCCTGCTCGCCCGGGTCCGCCTCGAGGCGGCCGGCGGGCCCGACCCGGTAGCCGTAGGGGACCCCGCCCACGCGCTCGCCCCGGGCCTTCTTCACGGCCAGCGCCGCCCGGGTGCGGGTCCCGATCAGCGCCCGTTCGTAGGCGGCCATGGCGGCCACGATGGAGCGCATGAGCTGGTCCTCGGGGCGGTCCCCGTTGGCCACGCCGTCGGCGCTCACCACCGTGGCGCCTTCGCGCTCGCACAGGCGCTGGACCAGGGCGTCGGTGAGGACGTCACGCGCCAGGCGGTCGCGGCGGGCGACCACCAGTACGCCGGCGCCCTGGTCCCGAAGCGCGTCCAGCGCCGCCACGAGGCCTGGGCGGCGTTCGAGTTCGGCCCCGCCCGAGATGCCCTGGTCCTCGTGCCAGGAGAGGAGGCGGGTCCCACTGGCGGCGGCCCAGGCGTTGATGGCCTCGCGCTGGGCGTCGGGCGAGAGGTCCTGGCGCTCGGTCGAGCAGCGCAGGTAGGCGACGGCCCTCGAGGGGTCGGCGGCTTGGCGGCGGCGGCGGGTGCGGGGCATGGCGGGCTCCGGTCGGGGGAGCCGCCAACAGGGCGTAAGGGGCGCGAAGGATCAAGGGCGGCGCTGGGGCAAGGCGCGCCCCCCAGTTCGTCGGCGCGCCAGCCTCGCGCCCCTTCGGCCCCGCAGGCGCCCGCCCGCACGCGCCTCGGCGTGCCCCGCCCCAGGCGCCAGCCCCGCGGAACGGCGCGCCCACGGCCCATCCTGGTGCGCCCGTGGCGCAAGTGCGCGCGCTCCCCCGCGAGCCAACCGCGCGCCGTCGCGTGCACCCGCAATCGCTCGTTCATGCAGCAAAGCGCAGTAGAGCGAAGCATGACGCAAGGAAGCGCAACGAAGCGCAATAGAGCGAAGCGCCGCCCGTTGCGTGCCTTGAGCGCCGCGTGCCGACGCGATCATGGAATCGACCGCGCGCTCCCCACGCGCAAGGCGTGCGCTATCATGCGGGCATGGTTTCCCTCCCGCCGTCCTCTGGGCCCGAGTTGCGTCCCGCGCTCGCCACGCGCCCGCTCCCGATCGCCGACCTCCTGCCCGCGGACTACAACCCGCGCGTGATGCCCGACGAGCAGATGGCCGCGCTCATGCGCTCGATCGAGCGCTTTGGCTTCGTCGAGCCCGTCGTCGTGCGCCGGTCCGACCGCTTGGTGATCGGCGGCCACCAGAGGATCGAGGCCGCCAGGCGCCTGGGCTACGCGCACGTCCCGGTCGTGGAGGTCGACCTGGACGACGCCCAGGCCAAGGCGCTAAACGTCGCGCTCAACCGCATCCACGGCGAGTGGGACGTCCCGAAGCTGGCGGAACTGCTGAAGGCGCTTCCCGAGGACCTCGCCCGGCTCACAGGCTTTGACGAGGCCGCCATGGCGCGGGTGCTGCACGAGGCCGAGCAGGCGATCCGCGCGTTACAGGCCGAGGCGGACCTGGACCAGGTCCCCGAGCCCCCGGAGGAGGCCGTGACGCAGGCCGGGGACCTGATCGAACTGGGCCGCCACCGGCTCCTTTGCGGCGACGCGGGGAGCGTCCAGGACCTGGACCGCCTGCTCGCCGGCGCCCCGGTCCACCTGCTCCACACCGACCCGCCCTACAACGTCCGGGTCGAGCCGCGGAGCAACAACGCGATCCGGGCCGGCCTCTCCTCGTTTGAGGCCCCCGAGCAGCGCCACCACCAGGCGCTGGACCTTGCGCGCCACCCGGGCAAGCGCAAGGCGACCCACGATCGGCTACGCGCCAAGGACCGGCCGCTCCTGAACGACTTCGTGAGCGACGAGGCGTTCCAGGACCTGCTGCGGGCGTGGTTTCAGAACGCCGCGCGTGTGCTGCTCCCGGGCCACGCCTTCTACGTCTGGGGCGGGTACAGCAACTTCGGCAACTACCCGCCGGCCCTGAAGGCGGCGGGGCTCTACTTCTCCCAGGCCATCGTGTGGGACAAGATGCACCCGGTGCTCACGCGGAAGGACTTCCTGGGGTGCTTCGAGGTCAGCTACTACGGCTGGAAGGAGGGCGCCGCGCACCGCTTCTTCGGGCCCGCCAACGTGCCGGACCTCTGGCAGGTGAAGAAGGTGGCGCCGCAGGCCATGGTTCATCTCACCGAAAAGTGTGTCGAGCTCCCGATTCGCGCGCTCACCTACAGCAGCCTGCCGGGCGAGAACGTGCTCGACCTCTTCGGCGGCTCGGGCAGCACGCTCATCGCCGCCGAGAAGACGGGCCGCACGGCCTACCTGATGGAGCTCGACCCGCTCTACTGCGACGTGATCGTCCAGCGCTACGAGCAGGTGACCGGGACGAAGGCCCGGCGGTGAAGGAGACCGCGCCCCGGGCGGAGTCGCTGCTCGAACGCGCAAAGCGCCTGATCGAGGGCTACGAGGCGCTGCTCGCCTC
>JAPKHB010000460.1 GCA_026647295.1 Planctomycetota bacterium
GCGCTCCGCGGTCCTGGTGCAGCGTGAGCTGCTCCGGCTTGACACCCTCCCGCTGTACGCAGGTCTCGAGCAGGCGCGCCGCCAGCGGGGCCGACTCGCACTCCGCCACCATCCAGCCCACGACATAGCGCGAGAAGATGTCCAGCACGACGTAGAGCGCGTAGCCGTGCCCGCGTCGCGGGCCCTCCAGCCGCGTGATGTCCCAGGACCAGACCTGGTGGGGGGCCGTGGCCTCCAGGATCGGCGCGGGCCGGGCCGGATGGGTGCGCTGCGCGCGACGCTCGCCGGCCTCTCCCTTGGCCGCCAAGATGCGGTGCATCGTGCGCGCCGAGCAGTAGTAGACGCCCTCGTCGAGCAACGTCGCCACGACCTCGGCCGGCGCGACGTCCACGAAGCGCTCGGAGTGGAGCACCTCGAGCACCTGCCCGCGCTCCTCGCCCTCCAGGGTGCGCGGCGGCGAGGGCCGCGGCGCGGGAGGGGACGACGGCTCGCGGGGCGGTTGGCGGTGGCGGTAGAGCGTGGCGCGGCTCACGCCCAGGGCCTCGCAGGCCAGCGCCACGCCCACCTCCGGGGCCAGCGCCTCGGCGGCGCCGATCAGTCGCATGCGTCGCGCTCCGGGGGACTCAGCGGGATCCGAAGCATCTCGGAGACTTTTTTTTGGATCTCGATGATCGCCTCCGCCTGCTCCAGGCGCCGGCGCAGCCTGTCGACCTCCTGCTTCAGCCGCTCGTTCTCGCGCCCGGCGGCGTCGCGCGGCCGGCCCTTGGGGCCGCGGCGACGGCCCAGAGCGCTCAGGGCGCCTTCGCGGCGGCTGCGCCGCCAGTCGGCCAGGTGCGAGGAGTACAGCCCCTCCCGCCGCAGCAGGGCGCCCAGCTCGCCCGGAGCGCGGCACGCGTCGGCCTCCTGCAGGATCCGGAGCTTGTACTCCGCGGGGAACTGGCGCCGGCGCGGACGCGCCAGGACCTCGGTGTCGGGACGCGGATCGCCCGCAGAGCCCTGTTTCTTGGGATCGGATGACGGCGAACTCGGCTTGCTCGGCATGGGACATGCCCTCCCAGCCCCCTCAGTAAACTCGGGGTCGGACGTGTCTCACCGATCATTGGCGCGGGGGGGAGCGAAACGGCGGACCCTGCCGCCAAACATCGGTCACACCAGGGTGCACGCCGATCGACCTGTCGTAGTCGCGTGACTCCATCGCGACGAGTGCCTCCCGCCAGTTCTTCGGGAAGTCCGCGTCCGTCGGGTCCCAGGCTGACGAGAGATCGACGAACCAATTGATCGATCCGTGGAGCTTCACCATGCGCCACGCCCGACCCGGGTGAGCGTAGTCTCGCATGGACGTGACCGCTTCGTTTCCGATGGCGAGCGCCTGCTCCAGGTAGTCGTCGTAGTTGAGGGTGATGAACACCACCCACCGATCGGTTCCTGTGTGGAACAGGTCGTCCACGAGTTTCTGGTAGTTTCCTCCGCCAGGCGTGCCCGGTAGGCAGTGGGCCTGCAACTTGAGGTACTGCCGGCTCGCGCGGTGAATCTGTGCCTGCAGGAAGGGCGGAACATCCCGGAACCACCGCCTCCGTTCGCGGACTGGGTGTTGCGCGAGGTCTTGGAGCAGCCGCTCGAGCCCTCGTTCATCGGACTCGGCTGCTCGCGCAAGGTCCGACTGGAGTCGGATCACGCCCGGCAGGGAGTGGGTGAGTTCAAGGAGCCACGGCCGCTCGTTGAGGTTGAAGAGTCCACGCGTCAACGGCGGGCGAAACTTCTCGTCCACGGGCGACCGCCCGTCCGCCACGGCGTACGACGCCCCGGCGCCCAGCACAACGGTGACGATCTCGGGGGGTGGCATCACAAACTCCGGACGGGCTGCACAGTATGGCACCTCCCGCCGACGGCCCAGGGGGGCGCGGAGTCCACCGGGCTTCGGGCATCGGGCGCACTACTGCAGCGAGGCCATGCTTGCACCTTGCGCCCCGCCTGCCGTAGGACGCTGCTCCATGGCCCCCCCACCTCGTGCTCTCAGGAGACTGCCGTGGCGCACCGAGTAGAGTGGCAGTCTCACGCGTGTCGACGGGGAGGCCAGGAAGGCGCCGATCTCTACTCTTCTCGCGCCTGTATCCGCCTTCTTGCCGTGCGAAGGACGACGTGAGGCGGCTACCGCACCCCCAGACGCGCCCGGGCCAGCGGGCTCATCCCGAGCCGGTCCCCCAGCGCAAGCAGCCGGCGGTT
>JAPKHB010000461.1 GCA_026647295.1 Planctomycetota bacterium
CGATCCGGGGCCGCGAACTCGGCTTCGTCTTCCAGAGCTTCCAGCTCATCCCGAGAACCTCCGCGCTCGAGAACGTCGAGCTCCCGCTCGTCTATTCGGAGGTGCCCGCTCGAGAGCAGGAGCGACACGCCGGCCCACCCCGCGCCGGGCCCCGGCACCCGGTCCGTCCCGTTCCCCCCACCCACCGCTCGCGCCCCCGCCCCTGGAGACCCCATGAACGCCGCCGGCCCGGACGCCCCTGACGCCCCCGTTCCCGCCGACCTCGAGGCCGCCGAGCGCGTGCGCTCCGCCCACGCCCGCCTGCGGCAGGAACTCGGCAAGATGATCGTCGGCCTGGACGAGGTCATCGACCAACTCCTGATCAGCATCTTCGCCCGCGGCCACTGCCTGCTGGTGGGCGTGCCCGGGCTGGCCAAGACGCTGCTCATCTCGACGCTCGCGCGCAGCCTCTCGCTCACCTTCAACCGCATCCAGTTCACCCCCGACCTGATGCCCGCCGACATCACGGGCACCGAGGTGATCCAGGAGGACCGCGCGACCGGCCAGCGCGGCTTCAAGTTCATCCGCGGCCCGATCTTCGCCAACGTGATCCTGGCCGACGAGATCAACCGCACCCCCCCGAAGACCCAGGCGGCCCTCCTGGAGGCCATGCAGGAACGCCAGGTGACCGCCGGCGGACGCAAGCATCCGCTCGACCCTCCGTTCTTCGTGCTGGCCACCCAGAACCCCATCGAGCAGGAGGGCACCTACCCGCTGCCCGAGGCGCAGCTCGACCGCTTCATGTTCCTGGTGAAGGTCGACTACCCCTCGCTGGACGAGGAGGAGCGCATCGTCCAGATGACGACGGCCCCGCGCGACGTCGAGGTCTCGCAGGTGCTCACGGGCCCGGAGATCCTCGAGATCCAGGAGGTCGTGCGGCGCGTGCCGATCCCCGACCACGTCGTGCACTACGTGCTGCGCCTCGTGCGCGCCACCCGCGTGGGCACGCCCGAGGCGCCCGACCTGGTGCGCCAGCGCGTGGCCTGGGGCGCGGGCCCGCGCGCCTCGCAGTTCCTCATCCTGGCCGCCAAGGCGCGCGCCCTGCTGGCCGGCCGCCTCTACGTGAGCGTCGAGGACGTGCGCGCGGTCGCCCTGCCGGTGCTGCGCCACCGGGTCCTCACCACCTACGGGGCCGAGGCCGAGGGCTACACCAGCGACCGCATCGTGCGCGAGCTCCTCGACGCCACGCCCGCCCACCAGAGCGAGGCCGGCGCGGCGCTGGCCGGAGCCGGCGGCCGCGCGGAGCCCGGCGCGTGACCGCCGACGCCCAGCCCTCGCTGGCGCCCGAGGTCCTCAACCGAATCGCGGGCCTGGAGCTCAAGGCCCGCCACATCGTGGAGGGCTACGTCTCCGGGCTGCACCGCAGCCCCTTCCACGGCTTCTCCGTCGAGTTCGCCGAGCACCGGGAGTACGTCCCCGGCGACGACATCCGCTTCCTGGACTGGAAGGTCTACGGCAAGACGGACCGGCTCTACATCAAGCGCTACGAGGAGGAGACGAACCTCGAGGCCCACCTGCTGGTCGACACCAGCGAGTCGATGGCCTACGACAGCCGCGACGGGGAGGGCCCGAGCAAGCTCGAGTACGCGCGCTGGTGCGCCGCGGCGCTGGCCTGGATCACCACCCGCCAGCAGGACGCCGCGGGCCTGGTGCTGTTCGACGAGCAGGTGCGCAAGGTCCTGCCGGCCCAGAGCAACACCGCGCACCTGCGCAACCTGATCGCCGAACTCGAGGCGGCGCGCCCGGCCCGTGCCACCGCCGTCGCCCGCGCGCTGGGCGAGGCCGGCGAGGCGATCCGCCGCCGCGGCCTCGTCGTGCTGATCAGCGACCTGCTCGACGACGGGCGCGAGGTGCTCCGGGGCCTCAAGCAGATCCGCCAGCGCGGCCACGAACTGCTGCTCTTCCACCTGCTCGCCCGGGACGAGGTCACGTTCCCCTTCCAGCGGCTCACGCGCTTCGAGGGCCTCGAGGCCGGCCCGACCCTCCTGGCCGACCCCGTGGCCCTGCGCACGGCCTACCGCCGCGAGGTCGAGGAGTTTCGCCGCAAGTTGCGGCGGGCCTGCCTGGCCAACCGCATCGACCTGGTGGAACTCGACACGGGGCACGACCTGGGCGTCGTCTTGCAGGCCTACCTG
>JAPKHB010000462.1 GCA_026647295.1 Planctomycetota bacterium
ATCGTCGCCGGCGCCCCCCAGATGCGGATGGCAAGGTAGCTCCGCGCCAGCCCCTCGACCTCGGCCGAGGCGGGGGCGAGGCGCAGGGCTGCCCAGGCCAGCGGCACCTGCAGCAGGATGAGGACGGCGCCGGTCGCGCCGGCGATCAGCAAGGCACGCGCCAGGATCGCGCCGGTCTCGTCGGCATCGGCCGCGCCGTGCGGCGCGAGCCCCAGGGCGGCGCCCAGCGCGCGCGCGGCGGCGTGGGCGCGCTCGCGCCGCTCGGGTTCGCCCTCGACGATCGCGATCGCGCGCGAAAGGCCGGCGGCCAGGGCCGGGGGGGGCGCCGTGGTGAAGACGAAGGGGCGGGCCCGGTTGAGCAGCACCTCGATGACCGGGCGGGCGGCGGCGACGAGCGCGCCGGCCACGCCCAGGGCCTTGCCTCCGGTGACGACGCGCGCGAGCACGCGGGGCAATTCGCGGGCCAGGCCCTCGCCGCGGGGACCGAAGAGCCCGGCCGCGTGGGCCTCGTCCACCAGCAGCCACGCGTCGTGGGCGGCGCACACGCGGGCGTACTCCGCCAGCGGCGCGAGCGTGCCGTCCATGGAGTCCACCGACTCCACCACCACGAGGCGCCGGCGCGCGTCGGGGTGCCGGGCCAGGAGCGCGGCCAGCGCGTCGGGGTCGTCGTGGGCGAAGCGCTCGCGGCGCGCCCGGGCGAGCCGGGCCCCGTCGATCAGCGAGGCGTGCAACTGCGCGTCGCAGGCGAGCAGGTCGCCCGGTCCGGCCAGCGTGGTGAGCAGGGCGAGGTTGGCGTGGTAGCCCGAGGGGAAGAGCAGCGTGGCCTCGCTGCCGAGCCACTGTGCCGCGCGGGCCTCCAGTTCGAGGTGGGGGGGGAGCGTGCCGCCCAGCAGACGGGCCGCGCGGCTCCCGGCGCCGTGGCGCCCCAGCGCGGCGGCCATCGCCTCCGCCACCCGCGGGTCGGCGGCCAGGCCGAGGTAGTCGTTGCTGGTGAAGTCCTCGCCGCCGGCCACGACCAGCGTGCGCCGCTCGGCCCGGGCTTCCAGGGCGCGCAACTCGGCCTCGAGCGCCCGCAGCAGCGGGGGCGAGGCCGGGCTCATGCGGGGGCGTCGGCGGCGGCCTCCCGGGGGCGCAGACCCAGGCGGGCCAGGAGCGCCGCGTCGGCCTCGGGCTCCGGGTTGCCCGTGGTCAGCAACCGCTCGCCCAGGAAGATCGAGTTGGCGCCCGCCAGGTGGCACAGCGCCTGGGCGGCCTCCCCGAGTTCCTGGCGCCCGGCGCTCAAGCGCACCCGCGCGCGCGGCATGAGGAGCCGCGCGACGGCGACGGTGCGCACGATCTCGTCCCACCCCACCCGCGGGCGGTCGCCCAGCGGCGTGCCGGCCACCGGCACGAGCGCGTTGATGGGGACGCTCTCCGGTGGGGGATCGAGCCGCGCGAGCTCGAAGAGCAGCGCGGCGCGGTCGGCGGGCGCCTCGCCGAGCCCGACGATGCCGCCGCAGCACACCGCCAGGCCGGCCTCCCGCACCGCGGCCAGGGTCCGCAGGCGGTCGTCGTAGGTCCGGGTGTGGATGATCTCGCCGTAGTAGGCGCGGGAGGTGTCCAGGTTGTGGTTGTAGTAGTCCAGGCCGGCCGCGCGCAGGCGCGCCGCCTGGGCGGGGGTGAGCATGCCGAGCGTGGCGCAGGTCTCGAGCCCGAGCGCCTTGACCCCGGCCACCATCTCGCAGACCCGGTCCAGTTCCCGCCCGTCGCGGACCTCGCGCCACGCCGCCCCCATGCAGAACCGGTCGGCCCCCGCCGCCCGGGCCCGGCGCGCCGCGCCAAGGACCTGCTCGGTGTCCAGGAGGGCTTCGCGCCCCACGGCCGTCCCGTGGTGGGCGGACTGCGGGCAGTAGCCGCAGTCCTCCGGGCAGGCGCCGGTCTTGATCGAGAGCAGGGCGGAGCATTGCACCTCGTGCGGGTCGTGGTGCGCCCGGTGGACCTGGGCCGCGGCGTGCACCAGGTCGAGCAGCCGGACCTCGAAGAGTCGCTCCACCGCGTCCAGGGTGAGGGGGGCCGGCAGCCGCAGCGGGTCCATGGAGGGCAACTTACGGTGCCGGGCCCGAAACTCCAATGACCGTACGGAGCCATGACCGTACGGAGCCAGGCACCGGTGCATCATTCGAGCGATCTGAGG
>JAPKHB010000463.1 GCA_026647295.1 Planctomycetota bacterium
GACGCCGCGGACACCTTCCGGGCCAGCGAGGCCGCCCCGGCGCGCCTGCCGCTGGACGGCCCGCCCATCGCCGCCGGCGCCGGCCGGCCGGCGCCGCTCGCGCCGGGCCACGCCCGGGGGATCGCCACCGGCGCGCCGCTGCCGCGCGGGGCCACGGCGGTCGTGGCGGTGGAAGACACCGACCTGGTGGGCGACGTCGTCGAGATCCGGCGCGCCGCGCCGCCCGGCGCGGGGTTCTCCCACGCCGGCAGCGACGTCGCCCTCGGCGAGGTGCTCGTGCGGGTCGGCCAGCGCCTCACCGCGCGCGAGACCGGCACGCTGGCCGCGTGCGGCGTGGCCGAGGTGGAGTGCGTCCCGCCCGCGCGCGTGGCCCTGCTGTCGACCGGCGACGAGATCGTCCCGCCGGGACGGCCGCTGCGCCTGGGCGAGGTGCACGACGCCAACGCCACGCTGCTGGGCGACGCGGTGCGCGAACTGGGCGGGGAGCCCCTGTGGCTCGGCGTGGTCGGCGACGACGAGGCCGCGCTCGCCCGCGCGCTCGAACGCGCGCGGGCCGAGGCGGACCTGACCCTGCTCTCCGGCGGCACGAGCAAGGGCGCGGGCGACCTGTGCTACCGGGCGCTCGCGCGGGTGGCGGAGATCCGGGTCCACGGCGTGGGGCTCAAGCCGGGCAAGCCGCTGTGCCTGGCGGCGTGGGACCGCAAGCCGGTCGCCGTGCTCCCGGGCTTTCCCACGTCCGCGATCTTCACCTTCCACGCCTTCGTGGCGCCGGTGCTGCGGCGGCTGATGGGCCTCACGCCCGAGGAGCCCACCCGGGTCCGCGCGCGGGTGACGGACGCGCAGGCGAGCGAGGCCGGCCGGCGCGAGTTCTGCCTGGTGACCCTCGCCGAGGCGCCGGACGGGCTCCTGGCCTACCCGCTGGGCAAGGGCTCGGGCTCGGTCACGACCTTCGCGCGCGCGGACGGGTTCTTCGCCATCGGCGAGGCCGTCGAGCAGGTCCAGGCCGGCGAGGAGGTGGACGTCACGCTGCTCGGGCGCGCGCTCGAGCCGGCGGACCTCGTCGTGATCGGCAGCCACTGCACGGGCCTGGACGTGGTGCTCGCCCACACCCCGCTCGCGCGCGGCGCCAAGGTGCTCGCGGTCGGCTCGCTCGCCGGCGTGCGGGCCGCGGCGCGCGGCGCGTGCGACCTCGCGCCGATCCACCTCCTCGACGCCCCGAGCGGCCGCTGGAACGCCGCCTTCGCCCCCCCGGGCACGCGCCTCGAGCCGGGCTACGGGCGGGTGCAGGCCCTTGCCTGGCGGCCGGAGGTCGGCGAGGCCTTCGCCGACGCCGCGCCCTCGGCGGGGGCGGGTACGGCGCCGGACGACCCCGGCGCCGCCACGCAGGCGATCCTCGAGCGGGCCCTGGGCGACCGGCGCCTGCGCCTGGCCAACCGCAACCCGGCCGCGGGCACGCGCCTCCTCCTCGAACGCGCGTTGGGGGGACGCACGCCGCCTCCGGGGTGGGAGACGGCCTACCGTTCGCACACCGCGGTCGCGGCCGCCATCGCCCAGGGCCGGGCCGACTACGGGGTCTGCCTGTTGCCGGTCGCCCGCGCGCACGGCCTGCCCGCCCGGCCCTGGGTCGAGGAACGCTACGACTTCCTGGTTCCCGAGGCCCGCGCCGCGCGCCCCGCCGTCCGGGCCTTCTTCGCCGCGCTGGCCGCGCCCGAGGTCCGGGCGGCCCTGCGGGCGGAGGGCTACGCGCCGTGAGCCGCGCCGCCCTCGTCCTGGCGGGGGGACGCAGCACGCGCATGGGCCGGGACAAGGCCACGCTGGAACTGTGTGGCGTGCCGCTCCTGCACCGGGTGCTGTGCGCGTTGGAAGGCGTGGTGGACGAGCGCGTGGTGGCGGCCCGGCGCGGGCAGGCGCTGCCGGCCCTGGCACCCGGAGTCACGCGCGTGGACGACGAGGTGGAGGACCTCGGTCCGCTGGGCGGGTTGGCCCCGGGCCTGGGCGGGATCCGGGCGCCCGTCGCGCTGGTGGTGGCCTGCGACGCCCCGCTGCTCGAACCCGCCCTGGTCGAGCGGCTCTTTCGCGCCCTCGGGGCGACTATCCGCTGGTGACACCCGTTGTTACGACGCTGTCGCAACAGTACTTCTGTATCAATAC
>JAPKHB010000464.1 GCA_026647295.1 Planctomycetota bacterium
CGCATTGAGCGTCGTAAGTTGTTTGGTGGCCACGGGTTAAGTCACTGCAACGAGGGGTTCGGGTCAGGGGGCCAAGGCGGGGGGCGTAGCGGGCGGGATACGGCGGCGGAGGCCGGGGCGAAAGGGGCCCAACTGTCGGGGCCTGTCGGGGGGCGGGGGTAGGCTCCGGGGGCGCAAAGGCGCGATTCTGACGGCCCCCGCCCTGGGGACCCTTGGGGGGCCGGTGTGCCCTGTTCGCGCTCCCGCGGCGCCCTCGGTCACGGGCCCGGCTCGCGGCCCGCCTCGGCCGTGTGCGGCCCCAGCCCCCCGCCCGGGCGCCGCGGAGCGCCCGGCCCGCCGCCCTGACGAGCCCGCGGCAGGCGCCCGTCCCCGGTCAGGACGGCGAGGCGAACGCGGGCGAGGAGCTCGGCCGCGATCAACCTCCGGCACGCGGTCAGGCGCTCGTCCTGTGCCGCCCCCGCCAGCGGCTCGACCAGGTCCACTGGCGTCTCCCCGCGCGCAAGCCGCGCCCGGGCGACCTCGAGGAGGATCTTCGCTTCCCAGCGCGCCTCCCGCACCTGGACCGGCAGCCCGGGCGGGGCCTTGGCCCGGCGCGCCTCCCACGGCTCCCAGGTCCCGAGGTCGCCCGCGGGCGCCGGCGGCGTGGGCCCGTCCGGCCGGCCTACCACGCGCGCCGGCCCAACCCGCCGACGCGGCGGCGGGCGAGCCCCGGGTGCCACGGCGGGCCGAAGATCCGGCTCCGAGGCCTTTCGCGGGGCGCGCCCGCGTCCAGGCTGCTCACGGCCCGCGCCCCGCTGGCCTGCCCGACCAGCCCGACCGCGTAGGCCAGGCAGTCCACCTGGTCGTCGTGGCGGCCAAGCGGAAAGGCGAGCAGCTCCTGCTCCAGGTCCCGAAGCCAGGGCGCCGCGCGCGGCAGCAGCAGCCGCCCGCCCTCCAGCGCCGCCGTGAGCGGCATCGCCCGGGCCACCTTGTCCCGGTCGGGCGAGAGCTCCCGGACCGGGATCCCGGCCCGGCGCGCCTCCTGCACCAGCCCGAGTTGAAAGGCCGTCCGCTCGATCCACACCACGCCCAGGCCGTGGCGCGCCACGGCCCGCTGGATGGCCGGCACGATGTCCGGCCCCTCGCGCCGGGCCCGGTCCACGTCCAGCACCAGGAGCCGCCCGTTCGGCGTGCGTCCGAAGGCGGCGATCACCGTGTAGTCCGCGCTCGTCTTGGTGGAGACGGCCAGGTCCACGACCCCGAAGGGAAGGAGCCGGTCCCGGTGAAGGACCTCGCCCCCGGGCAGCCGGACGTGCTCGGCACCGTTAGCCTCGTAGCGCGCCTCGAGCCACTCGGGCTTGAACATCCCCGCGCCGGCCGTCACGAACTGGGCCAGGTGCTCCTGGGCGAACATCAGCTCGCCCATGTCCCGGCGGGCGGCCGCGAGTTCCTTCGCCGGCACGATCGGGTTCTCCGAGGTCGGCCGCTGCCAGCGCGCCCAGCCCTCGGAGCCGTGGGCGGTCTCAAAGAGCCCGTGGATCCAGTTCATGCCGCTGGGCGTGGTCAGGAACAGCGCCCAGCCCTGGCGGTCCGAGAGCGCCGGGCTTTCCGCGCGCTTCGATCGCCAGGCTGTGCCCAGCGGGATGGACGTTGAAGTTGGCGAGGAAGTCGGCCGCGGCGACAAAGCGGCGCGCCGCCTGCGTGCGGTGCGCGGGTACGTCGATCTCGAGCCGCTCGCTGCGATCGGCGGCGGCGTCGAACAGCCAGAGCGCCGCACCGCACTGGTACACGATGCGCCGGCCGTCGCTCGACGCATGGCGCGCGTAGTAGTCGTCGTGATCGGTATGGCGGCGCACGTCGCCACCGTCGGGCAGGCACGAATACAGGTTGCCCACGCCTTCGGCGTCGGACAGGAAGTAAATGCGATCGCCGACCCACATCGGGCTGGTGATGTTGCCCGCCAGCGGCAGTCGCACGAACTCGCCCTGCCCGCTCGCATCGACCCACAGATGGCCGGCCGTGCCGCCGCGATAGCGCTTCCACCGTGCGGGGTCGGCGGTGTTGCGGCCGATGACCTTGGCGCCGTCCGGTCCGAACGACAGGTGATTGACCTGCCCGTACGGCAACAACTCGGGCAATCCGCCCTCGACGCTCAACGCGAACGCGCGGTA
>JAPKHB010000465.1 GCA_026647295.1 Planctomycetota bacterium
ATGGGCGCGGGCCTGGACGAGAACGACGCGGATATGGGCACGGCGGCGATGGCCCCCAGGAAGATGGCCGCGCCGCCCAGCAGGGGCATGGGCGTGCGGTGGACTTTGCGCTGCGCCGGGGTATCGACGAGATCGAGCGCCAGCGCCGCGGGTGGCCCTTCCTGCGCGACCGGCGCGTGGACGCCTACGGCGGCCTCCTCGCCCGCTACGGGGACGGCCCCCCGGCCGGGCCCGGGGCGCCCGGCCCGCGGCCATGCTGAAGGCGCTGCGCCACCCCACCCCCCGCGCCCGGGGCTACCGCTGGCCCGCCGAATGGGAGCGCCACGCGGGGACCTGGCTCGCCTGGCCGCACGACCCGCTCACCTGGCCCGGCTGCCTCGCCGAGGCCGAGGAGGCCTTCGCCGAACTGGCGGCGGCCATCGGCCTGGGCGAGACCGTGCATCTGCTGGTGGGCACCGCCGCGCGCGAGGCCCGCGCGCGCGCGGCGCTGGCCCGCGCCGGGGCGCGCCGGGTGCGTTTCCACCGCGTTTCGACGGTGGACTCCTGGGTGCGCGACTACGGGCCCATCGTGGTCGTGGCGGGCCGCGGCGCCCGGCGCCGGCGGCTGGCCCTGGACTTTCGCTTCAACGCCTGGGGCGGGAAGTACCCGGCGCTCCAGCGCGACACGGGCGTGCCCCGGCGGCTCGAAGCCATCCACGGCCTGCCGGCCCTGCGGGTGCCGTTCGTGCTCGAGGGCGGGTCGATCGACGGCAACGGGCGCGGCACGCTGCTCACCACGCGCCAGTGCCTTCTCAACGCCAACCGCAACCCGGGGCTCCTGGCCGAGGAGGTCGAGTGGCACCTGCGCGAGGCGCTCGGGGTGCGCCAGGTGCTGTGGCTGGGCGAGGGGATCCGCGGCGACGACACCGACGGCCACGTGGACGACATCACGCGCTTCGTGGGTCCGCGCCGGCTGGTCACGGCCGTGCAGGAGGACCCCCGCGACCCGGACCACGCGCCCCTGCGCGAGAACCACCGGCGCCTGCGGGCGATGGCCGACGCCGACGGGCGGCCCTTCGAGGTCCTGGCGCTGCCCATGCCGCGGCCCGTCCACTCCGCACACGACGGCCGCCGCCTGCCCGCCTCCTACGCCAACTTCTACGTGTCCAACCGCAGCGTCGCCGTCCCCGTGTTCGGCCAGCCGGGCGACGGGCGCGCGCTGCGGGTGCTCAAGCGTTGCTTCCCCTCGCGCATCGTCGTGCCCATCCGCTGCGAGCGCCTGGTCGAGGGGATGGGCGCGCTGCACTGCGTCACGCAGCAGATCCCGGCGTAGGGCGGGCGGCGGCCGCGGAACGAGGGCCGCATCCGGGCGGGAGGGCCGCGGGCGTCGCGGGGAGGCGTCCGGTGGGCGAGGGGCCTCGATTGATGCACCGGAGCCTGGCTCGGTACGGGCATTCGACGGGCGCTCGGCCGCGGGCAAACGCTTGTGCCGTCCCCACGGCCGCGTAGCATCGGCGCGACCGATCCAAGAGGCGCAGTCCCGTCGGGTCTCCCGGCGCCGGCTGCCCGTCCCGCCCGGCCGTTCAGGAGACCGAGATGCGCTGGATCTACTCGCTCGCCTTCCTCGCCTTCATGGCCGCCGTCCTGACGGGCTGCTGAAGCGGCGGGCGCTGCGGGTAGGTACCCGCTTCCTCTATTCTCCCGCGGGTCGACCGGGCGTCGGCGCAATGCGTGCGCGCCGCGCGGTGGCCAGCGTGTGCAGCACCGTGGCCGCGAGGATGACGACGGCGCCCGCCCCGGCGAAGGCGCCGGGCACCTCGCCGTGCAGGGCCCACGCCCACAGCGTGCTCAACACCGGCTCCACCAGGAGCAGGAGGGCGCCTTCGAGCGCCGGCACGAACCGCACGCCGCGCGTGACGAGCAGGTAGGCGAGCGCGATCTGCACGGTCCCCAGGTACAGCAGCCAGAGCCCGTCGGCGGGCCCGGCGGCGCCCAGCGGGCGCGCGAGCGCCACGGGCAGGGCGACCAGGGCGACCAGGACGTTGCCCCAGAACGCGGCCCGCAGCGCCGCGCCCGCCGCCGCGGGACCGGCCGGCGTGTCGCGCGCGAGCAGGCGCAGCCCCGCCACGGTGAAGGCCCACGCCAGGCCCGAGGCCGCCGCGAGC
>JAPKHB010000466.1 GCA_026647295.1 Planctomycetota bacterium
GGGCGCGGGCGCCGTCACACCCAGACCCGCCGCTGGCGGCTGGAGGGGATGTTGAGGGCCTTGCGGTACTTCGTGACCGTCCGGCGGGCGATCTCGAGGCCGCACTGGTCCTTGAGGCGTTCGGCCACCTCGTCGTCGCTCAAGGGGTTGTGCCTGTCCTCGGCCTCGATGAGCTGGCGGACGCGCTCCTTCACGCTCAAGCGCGACTCGACGCCCCCGTCCTCGTTCTCGGTCCCGCCGGTGAAGAAGTACTTGAGCGGGAAGATGCCGCGCGGCGTCTGGGCGTACTTCTCGGAGATGGCCCGGCTCACGGTGGAGACGTGGATGCCGAGCGCGTCGGCGACCTCCTGCATCTTCAACGGCCGCAGGTGGCTCACGCCGAAGTCGAGGAAGTCGCGCTGGCGCGCCACGATCTCGCGGGCCACGCGCTCGAGCGTGTTCTGGCGCTGGGCGATCGCCTCGATCAGCCAGCGGGCCGACTCGATCTTGCGCTTGAGGTACTCGCGCACCTTGCGGTCCTTGCGGCTCTCCGCCAGCATCCGCCGGATGTTGTGGCTGATGCCCACGCGCGGCAGGTAGTCGTTCACGAGCCGGACGCGGTACTCCCCGTCCTCCCACTCGATGACCACGTCCGGGCGGATGTAGCGGACCGGGCCGGCCGAGTAGGCCGCGCCGGGGCGCGTGCTCAAGTGCGCCAGCCCGTGCATCACCTCGTACAGGCTGTCCATGTCCAGGCCGAGGGCCTTGGCCACCTTGGGCAGCTTGTTCGACTTCACGTCCTCGTAGTGGTCGCGCAGGATGCGACGCTGGAGTTCGGCGTCGGGGGCGTCGTCCTCGATCTGGAGCAGCAGGCACTCCTGCAGGTCGCGGGCGCCGACGCCGCGGGGTTCGAGGCCCTGCACGACCGAAAGGCCCGCCGCGAGCGCCGCCTCGTCCACCGGCTCGTCCATGCCCCGGGCCACCTCCTCGAGCGGGCAGGGCAGCAGCCCGGTGTCGGCCAGGTTGCAGACGATCGCCTCGGCGGCCGCCCGCACCGGGGGGGAAAGCTCGAGTTCCTCGATCTGCACCATCAGGTGGTCGCACAGGCCCGACTCGGCGGCCGGAGCGTTCTGCATCGCCTCGAGCTTGCGGTCGGAGGCCTCCTGGGCCGCCCCGCGGCTGCGGTAGGCGTCCGGCCCGCGCTCCGCGCCCGCCAAATCGTTGAGCCGATCGAAGACCCGCTCGGCGCTCTCGTCGAAGACGCCGTCGGCGAAGGCGTCCTCGTCGGCCACCTTGCCGTCGGGGGCGCGCGCCTCCAGCCCGTCGGGCGCGGGCTCGACGACCTCGAGCGCCTCGTTCTCCTGCAGCTCGTTCTCGATCAGTTCGCGCAGGTCGAGCGAGGGCAACTGCAGGATCTCGATCGACTGGATGATCTGCGGCGCCAGCTTGAGTTGCTGCGCGAGCTTCAGGTTGAGACCGAGTTCCAGCCGCATGTCGCGCGCCCATTCTACCGCAACGGGCGGCCACGCCTCAAGGCTCCCCGTCGGCCGGGCCCCCGGCCCGCCCCGCGGCGGGGCGGCCGGGGGTGGGCCGCGGGGCGTGCGCCTGCGCACGCGTGCGAAGGCGCACGCGCCGGCGCGCGGATCACGGGCCGACGGCGCGCCGCTGCTCAAAGGCGTCGGCGAGCACCGGGGCGCTCTGGTACTCGATCTGCCCGCCCGTCGGCAGCCCGCGCGCCAGCCGCGTGAGGCGCCGCGCCGCCGCCCCCGGCGCCGCGCGCAGCGCGGCCAGCACCGCCTGGGCGGTACCGTCGCCCTCCAGATCCGGGTTGGTGCCGATGCACACCTCGCGCACGTCGGGCTCCGAGGCGCGCGCGACGAGCGCATCCAGTCCCAGCGCGTCCGGGCCCACGCCCTCCAGCGGGCTTAGCCGCGCCCCCAGCACGTAATAGAGCCCCCGGAAGCCGCCGCCGGCCTCGATGGCGGTGAGGTCCCGGGCCGACTCGACCACGAGGAGCAGCCCGGCGTCGCGCCCCGGGTCGGCGCACACCGGGCACGGGGCGCGTTCGGCGGGCGCCCGGCAGCGCGGGCAGGGCCGGATGCGCTCGCGTGCCGCGCGCAGCGCCTCGGCCAACTCCCGTGCCTCGCCCTCCTCCACCCGCAGC
>JAPKHB010000467.1 GCA_026647295.1 Planctomycetota bacterium
GGCCGAGCAACTCGCCGGCCTGGTGCAGGCGCGTCTGGACCAGTTGCGCTCGGCCGGGCACCTGCCCGAGGTGCCCGGCATCGAGGACGTGCAGGACGCGGTCGAGAAGGTGCTCGTCGAGTCGGGCCACGCCCGTACGGCCAAGGCGTTCATCCTCTACCGCGAGCGCCGGGCGCAGGCCCGCGCCGCGCGCGCGGGCGCGACCGCCGAGGCCGGCGTGTGGCCCGTGGTGGGCGGGCCCCTGGCCGGGGGCGAGCCGGCCGACGGAGCCGCCCGGCGCTGGTCCAAGGGCGCGCTGGCCCAGGCCCTGGTGGAGGCCGACGGCCTGGAGGCCGCCGAGGCCGAGGCCGTGGCCCGGGCGGTCGAGGAGCGCCTGCTCGCCTCGGGCCTGCCCCGCGTCACGCCCGAGCAGGTGCTCGGCCTCGTCCACGCCGAGTTGCTGGCCCGCGGCCGCGCCACGCGGCTCTCGCTCGGCCCCGGCGCGGCCCCGAGCCGGGCCGAGGTGGAGGCGCTCCTCGCGCCGGGCCCGGCGGACCGCCGGGCGCTGGATCCGGCGACGCTGTGCGCCGCGGCGGGGGAGACGCTGCTCGGGCGGCACCTGCTCGAGCACGCCCTCGTGCGCCCCGTGGCCGAGGCCCACCGTCTGGGGGACGTGCACCTGTACGACCTGGGCGCACCGCTGCACCTGGCCGCCATCGCGCTGGACGCGCCGGCGGCCGGCACGGCCTGGCTCGCCGCCCAGGGGGTGGCCAGCGCCGACCCGCGCGCGGGGACCGCCGCCCTCGAGGGGCTCATCTGGCGCCACGCCCCCTACGCCGCCCGGGTGCTCGCGCTGGAGGCGGTCAACGTGTTCCTCGCGCCCTTCTTCGAGCGCCTGGGCGACGAGGCCCTGGACGAGCAGGTGCGCCTCTTCCTCGGCTCGGCCGCGCTGGCCGCGCTGCCCCGCCGGGGGGGGCTCCTGCGCCTGGAACTCGGCCTGTGCGCCGGCGTGCCCCGGCGCCTTGCGCGCGAGCCGCTCCCCCCGCCCTTCCCCGAAGGGCGCACCTTCGGACACCTGGCCGAGGCCGCGCTGCGCGTCGTGCGCTCCTTCGTACGGGTCGCCGCGGGGCTGCGCCGGCAGGGCCGCTGGGTCGACGTCGCGCTCACCCTGCTGCTTCCGCGCGCGCCGGGGCGCGACGCGGCCCAGCGGGCGCTGGTGCAGCAGGCGCTGCTGTGCGCCGGCGAGGGGGGGGAGCCGGTCCTGGTCCTGGAGGACCCCCGGGCGCCGAGCCGGGGTTCGCGGTGGTGGCGGATCCGCGAAGCCGAGGCCCCCGACCCCTTGCGCTTTGATCGCGGCGACGTGAGCGCGGCGAGCGCGGTGGCCCTCAACCTCGTGGCCGCCGGCGTGCGCGCCGGAGCCGGCCAGGAGGACCTGCTGCGGCGGGAACTCGACCGCCTCCTCGGCCTGGCCCTGGACGCGGTCCAGGCCCGTCATGATCTGCTCGTGGCCGGGGCCCGCGACCCGGGCGGGAGCCTGTACGGGCTGGTCGAGGGCCAGCACCCGCTGGTGGACCTTGAGTCCGCCGCGCACCTGGTGGAACTGGTCGGGCTGGACCAGGCCGCCGCGTTAGTGCTCCCCGACGCCGCGGCGCCGGCCCGGGCCGAGTTGCGCGCGAGCCTCGTGGCCCAGGCCCATCGCCGGCTGGTCCACGAGGGGGCCGCCCGCCGCCTGCACCTGGCGCTCGCCGAGGGCTTGAGCGGCGAGGCCGCCCGGCGCTTTGCGCGCGCGGACGCCGAACGCTTCCCGACCGTGGCGGCCTGGTGGGGGACGGGGGAGGAACCCTCCTACGGGCCCGCCCCCCAGGCGCTGGGGGTGCGCCGCGAGCCCCTGCACCCCGACCGCCTGCGCGGCGCGCCGCTCCTGTTCCGGGTGCGCCACCGCCTGGGCAGCGGGTCCCGTCCCCCGCTGCCCGAGCTGGTGCGGGCGCTGGAGGACGCCGAGCGGGACCGCGCGGTGCTGGAGTACGCCGTGGACCCCTGGCCGCGGCGGGTGCTGCGCCCGACGAAGCCCCCGGCCGCCGAGGGGTCCTAGCCCCCCCGCGCCGGCGAAAAGTGCCCTTCATCCGGGGCCCAAAGGCTCCGAATCCTTGGAGGTGG
>JAPKHB010000468.1 GCA_026647295.1 Planctomycetota bacterium
GCTCCGGACGGCCACGCGATGCGCGCTTGAGGCTCGCCGGTACTCACGCAGCCAGCGGCGCCGCGCACACGAAACGGTCGCGCGCATCATCGGCGTCCTGCAATGGCGAATCGACCGCGCTCATCGCAGCGCGCGGCGGAAACGGATTCGACTTCTCCGCAGGGCGGGCTACCACATCTCGCAATTGCCCAGCTGCACGCCGTGGATTGGGCCGACTTTTGCGGAGTAGGATTTATCACAGGCCCGAGGTGCTCGCTCTGGGTCCGAACAGGCTCTGGTCGTGGGACATCACCAGGCTTCGCGGGCCGGGCAAGTGGCAGGGCTTCTACCTGTACGTCATCCTCGACGTTTTCAGCCGCAAGGTCGTCGCCTGGATGGTCGCGGATTGCGAATCGGCGGAGTTGGCCAGGGAGTTGATCTCCGTCGCGTGCGAGCGGGAGCGGATCGACCGCAACCAGCTCATCCTGCACTCGGATCGCGGCGCGCCGATGAAGTCGAAGACCGTCTCCCAGCTTCTGGCCGACCTCGAGGTGACGAGATCTTTGAGCCGGCCTCACGTCTCCAACGACAACCCCTTCTCAGAGAGCCACTTCAAGACGCTCAAATACCGCTCGGACTTCCCGCCCTTCTTCGGCTGCATCGAGGATGCAAGATCCCACTGCAGGGCCTTCTTCGACTGGTACAACAACGCGCATCGCCATTCCGGCATCGCCTGGCTCACGCCCATCGATGTGCACCAAGGTCGCGCGCCGCAGGTGCTCGCGGTGCGCCAAGCCACCCTGACCGCCGCCTACGCCTCTCACCCGGAACGCTTCGTCAGAAAACCTCCCGTGGTCGCTCAACTTCCTGAAGCCGTCTGGATCAACCCGCCCGCGGATAAAAAGCTGCTGCAGGATGCGCCAGGAACGACGATCGCGACCTCGCTCGACCAGAACCACCACCCCACGTCCGACGGGGAGCCGGCTTCCGCGGGCTGGTCGCCCGCGGTTGATCCTTCCCCCATAGAGGCTGTTGCAGTCGAGGCCGTCGCGCTTCACTAAATGCCGTATCCAGGTGTCTCAAAATCGTTGTCAACTACCGGACCTCCCCGACCGATCGAATCCCGCTCAGGAGCGGCGGTCGAACGCGAGCCTCTCCGCTAGTTCAGGCGACCGATTGCGAAATCGCCCACCGGTGCGCAGTTCCCGGGTCAGGGCTTCCTGCGATTCGGAGCCCGAGGAGTTCGCAGGGGTCAATAGCCGGGCCAACTGGGCCAACGATGTTCGGGGCATGCTGGTGCACCCTCCGCTTTCGGGGTAGGGCCTCCTTGCCCCACTTGAGGCACTCTTCAAGGAACACCCCTCCGCAAGTCACGGCCGGGTCGGAAATCCACCCCTGGTTCTCCTGCAGTGCTGGCAAGAACTGGGATCAGCAATGAGCGCCAGATCATCGGAATCGCAAGAGGTTCTGAGGAAGCAGCTTGCCGGGTGGACAGGGGCAGGCGAACAGGTCTACATCCACTCCAATCCCTCGGCTAGACTCGGCGCGGATCAAGGCGCGGGTGGTTTGAGTCGTTCGAGAAGGCGCAGCACCGGGGATTGCAGCAGCCCGCCATGATCACCGGGGCCGCAGAGGCATCGAAGTCCACATTCTGGCGTTCAAGTGGGAGGGTATTCATTGAAGGTTGACAAGCTCACGCTGCGCTTCATCTTCGACACGACCGAACGACTCGAAGCCCCCTTGTTCCAGCGCCCCTACGTCTGGAAGCGAGACCGTAACTGGGAGCCGCTCTGGGAATCCCTCAAACCGCTTGCCGACGAGCGAACTCTTGGGAAGCAGGCGAGGCCGCACTTTCTCGGGACCATCGTCCTCGACCAGATTCCGACTCTGCTCGGGCGAGTTCATGCCCGCCAGATCATCGACGGCCAGCAGCGGCTGACGACGCTGCAGTTGGCGCTCGCCGCCGCACGGGATGTTTGCGCGGATCGAGGGGAGAACAAGCTCTCGTCCGCGTTCGGGAAGCTCACGAAGAACGACTCCGCCCTCAGCGATGACCCTCTCGACCAATTCAAGGATACCCGAAACGCGATCCTCTTCCTGGAGGAGGTCGACGAGGCCCCCTACGCGATCGATCGCATGCTCGTTCATCTTC
>JAPKHB010000469.1 GCA_026647295.1 Planctomycetota bacterium
GGATGCGCCAGCGGGCCCGCGCGCGCACCTCGCGCGTCACGAACCCGCGCGCGACGGCCTCGGCGTGGATGCGCTGGATCGTGGCCTCGAAGGTCTCGGCGTCGTCGCACACGGCGACGCCCACCAGGTCGATGTCCTCGGCCCCGAGGCCCGCCAGGCCGAGCGCGAGCCCCGCGGTGGTGCCCCCGCTGCCCGCGGCGTGCACGATGGAGTCCACGCGCAGGCCCATCATGTCGGCCTGTTCGAGCAGTTCACGCGCGGCCACCGCGTAGCCCAGCGAGCCCAGGGCGTTGCTCCCCCCCTCGGGGATCACGTAGGCCTTGCGCCCCTCGCCCGCCAGGTCCGCGGCGAGGCCCGCCATGCGCGCCGCGCGCTGCGGCCAGGCCGCGGGGGCGATCGTCGTGAGTCCGGCGCCGAGCAGCCGGTCGAGGAGGACGTTGCCCTCGGGCCGCGCCGGCACCTCGCCCCGCAGCAGGAGGTGCGCCCGGAGCCCGCACCGCGCGGCGGCCACGGCGGTCGCGCGGGCGTGGTTGGACGTCACGGCCCCGCAGGTGACCAGGGTGTCGCAGCCCTGCTCGAGCGCCTCCCCGACCAGGAACTCGAGCTTGCGGGCCTTGTTCCCCGCCATGGCGGACTCGGTCAGGTCGTCGCGCTTGATCCAGAGCTCCCCGGGCCCGGCGCCCCCCACGCGCGCCAGCGGCTGGAGGGGCGTGGGCGCGTGGACGAACGCGAGCCGGGGCGGGAGCGAAAGGCGCATGCGCGGGGAAGCATACGCCGGCGGACGCGGCCCCCCGCGCCCGTCCACCCCCGCCCGGCGGGGGACTCCGCGGATCCGGCGGGGGCGGCGCCGCCTCCGCGCCCGCCGCCTTGACCTCGTCCGGGCACCCGGTAGGGTGGCGCCGCAAGTGCCCGTGCAACGAACGACGAGGAGGTCACCGCGATGCCCAAGTCCCTCTACGAGCGTCTCGGCGGACAGCAGGGAATCCGGGCCGTCGCCCACGCCGCCGTGGACAACCACCTGCGCAACCCGGTCGTCGGGGTGCGCTTCCAGGACAGCGACGTGGCGAAGCTCAAGGATCTCGCGACGGCCTTCTTCTGCGCCGGTTCGGGCGGCCCCGAGGTCTACGAAGGGCGGGACATGCGCACGGCGCACCGCGGGATGAACGTGAATGAGCAGGAGTACCTGGCGGTGATGGACGACGTGGTCGACGCCATGCGCCGCCACGGCGTCGGTCCCCAGGAGCAGAGCGACGTGGTGGCGATCCTGTACTCCCTCAAGGGCGAGATCCTCCGCGTGTAGCCGCGGAGCGAGGGGCGCCGGCGGTCACTCCGCGCCGAACGTCGCCTCGAGCCCCCGGATCAGGTCGGCCTTCTCGGCGTCGGAGAGCCGGGCCTCGGAGTGCGCGAGGAGGTAGGTCCACAGGGGCATCTCCCCCTCGCGCACCTCCTCGGCCGCTTCGCGGGCCTTGCGCTGCCGGCGGTCGAACTCCGAGAAGTTGAGCTTCTCGCGCCCCTCCGTCACGTCGTGGGTGACGAGCCAGGAGAACGGGGCCACGTGGCTGTACCAGGGCCAGCGCGTCTCATTGCTGTGGCAGTCAAAGCACGCCCGCACGACCAGTTCGCGGGTCCGCGGGGAGTCCCACGCCGGCTCCTTGGCCACCGGCGGGTTGGAGTGCTCGCGCCCGTAGGGCACGGCCTGGATCAGGACGAAGAGGACGCCCAGCACGAGGGCATCAGATGGATTCCCGCTTGACTATGTCGCGACGTTTTGGCAATATCCAACCGCAATTTCGAAAGCAGGGCGAGAACTGAGCACGGGCCTCGACGCTTGAGCCGGTGCCCGGCGTTGGGTTTTGCCGTGCCGGCGCAGGAATCTACCGTGGGAGTCAACTCATGGCACTCGTCGTTTTTCTGAGAGGTCTCAACGTTGGCGGCCACAGAACCTTTCGGCCGACTTTGCTGGCGAAACAACTGCACCACCTTGACGCCGTCAACCTGGGCGCAACCGGCACGTTTGTGATCCGGCAGCCCGTCAGCCGCACGCAACTGCGTGCGGAGATCGCACGCCGGCTTCCTTTCGCTGCCGCGATCACCATCTGCCAGGGCCGGGACATCATCCGGCT
>JAPKHB010000047.1 GCA_026647295.1 Planctomycetota bacterium
TAGGCCTTGAGGAAGCGGGTGACCTCGCCGCACAGGCGGTCCTGCGTGCGCCAGACGTTGAGGTAGGCCTCCACCTCCGGCGCCTCGAAGGGGCGGGACTGCTCGAGTTCCTCCTGCAGGCGGCTGTGCACGGCGACCTCCGGGCCGGCCCCCACTGTACGCACCCGGGGCGTCGCTGGCCCCCGGCGCGGGCGCGGGGGAGTGCAGAGGGGGTGCGCGCAGCACCCCCTTTGCCAAGACCAGGCCCGCGTCAGCGTGCCGGTCTTGCACAATCCGCGCGTGAGCGCGGAGCCATGCTCCAGCGCGCGTCTTCTTCCCTCGCCGCCCTCGAATGATGCACCGGAGCCTGGCTCCGTATGGGCAATCGAGGGTCAGGCGCCCGGCTGCACCCGGGTGACCGGCTTGGGCGCCAGGCGCGTGCCGCGCGCGCCGGTGCCGGTCGGGGCGAGCGTGCCCAGGTCGAAGACCGAGTCGTTCACCCGCTGGCGCGCCTTGCGCTGGTAGTGCAGGCGCACCTTGCCGGGCCGCGGCTCGCGCAGCAGGAGGTCGATCTTCCCCTTGCGCCCCGGGATCAACTCGTACTCCCGGCCCCGCACGAAGCGCTGGATGTGCACCCGCTTGCCGAAGGCGTAGCGCCGCTCGTCGCGGTAGACGACGGTGAGCTCGACGCCCGCTTCGGGGTCGAAGGGCTCGCACAGGAGCACCTTGCCGGGGATCAGCACCTTCTCCTCGGGGCCGAGCACGCGATAGGAGCCGTCGTCCGAAAGGAGCAGCACCCGGTCGTATTCGCTCAAGGTGAAGTGGAGCGTGCCCCCGCGCACCTGCGAGCCGTAGAAGCCGCTCTCGGGGTCGTAGGCCACCTTGATGTTCTGGAGCGCGACCGTCTTCTTGTCCACGGCCTCGAAGGTCGCGACCTGCGTGCGGCGCGGCCAGGCCTTTCCGTAGCGCTTGCGGATGTCCTCGATCCACTCGATGGTCGTGCGGGTGAGGTTCTTGAGCCGGCGCCGGGCCGCCGCGATCCGGCCCCGGATCTCCTCCATCTCCGACCGGTAGCGTTCGACGTCGTAGGCCGAGATGCGCCGGATCGGGATCTTGAGCAGGCGGGGGACGTCGTCCTCGACCATCGCACGGACGAAGAGCGCGGCGTGCTCGTGCATCCCCTCCCACGTCTCCTTCCGCACGGCCTCGTCGGTGCGCGCCCCCTCGAGGCGCTTCCAGACCCGCTGCTCGATGAAGATCTGTTCGAGCGTGAGCCCGTGCCGGCGGTCCTCCAGGGCCGCCAGTTCGAGCTCGAGTTCCGCCTTGATCTGGGCGCGCAGGCGGGCGGTGCAGTAGGCCAGGACGTCGGTGACCGTGAGGTCGGCGGGCCGGCGGTCGCGGATCACCGTAAGGGCGCAGGAGACGCTCACCTCGCAGTCGGTGTAGGCGAACAGGGCCGGGATGGTCTCTTCGGCGTTCACCCCCCGCGGCAGCTCCACCTGGATCTCGACCTTGTCGGTCGTGTAGTCCTGGATGCCGGCGATCTTCACCTTGCCCTTCTGGGCCGCCCCCTCGATCGAGGCGATCAGCGACTCGGTGGTCGTGCCGAAGGGGACCTCGCGGATCACCACCTTCTTGTCGCCCAGCGGCTCGATGCGCGCCCGCACCTTGACCCGCCCGCGGCCGTCGTCGTACTCGGCCACGTCCACCTGGCCGCCCTGGGGGAAGTCGGGCAGGAGCCGAAACGACTTGCCTTCGAGCCACTTCACCTGCGCCGCCAGCACCTCGTTGAAGTTGTGCGGCAGCAACCGCGTGGACATCCCGACGGCGATGCCCTCGGCGCCGAGCAGCAGCACGAGGGGCAGCTTGCTGGGCAGGAACACGGGCTCCGGGCGCCGGCCATCGTAGGAGGGCTGCGTCTCGGTCAGGGCCTCGTTGAAAAGCGTCTCGCGGGCCAGGGGCGTGAGCCGGCATTCCGTGTAGCGCGGCGCGGCCGCGGCGTGCCCGGTGATGAGGTTGCCGAAGTTCCCTTGGCGCTCGATCAGGTATTCCTTGTTGGCCAGCACCACGAGGGCGTCGCCGATGGAGGCGTCGCCGTGGGGGTGGAGCTTCATCGTCTCGCCGATGACGTTGGCGACCTTGTGGAAGCGGCCGTCGTCCATGGCGCGCAGCGTGGCCAGGATGCGCCGCTGGACCGGCTTGAGGCCGTCCCGAACGTCGGGGATGGCGCGGTCCACGATCACGTACGAGGCGTACTCGACGAAGTTCTGCCGCATCAGCGCCCGCAAGGGGGCCGGGCCTTCCCGCGGGCCGCGCGGTTCGTCGGGCCCCTCGGGCGGGGCCGGGGGAGGGGGGGGCTTGCGGCGCGCTACCACTGCGGGTCCGCGATCAACTCGTTGACGATGAAGGCCCGCCGCTCCGGCGTGTTCTTGCCCATGAAGAAGTCCAGGCAGCGGTGGATCTCGCCGCGGTCGGGCACGGTCACCTGGCGCAGGCGCATGTCGGGGCCGAGGAAGGCCTTGAACTCGCGCGGGTTGATCTCGCCCAGGCCCTTGAACCGGGTCACCTCGGCGCCCGCCAACTCGCCCAGGGCGCGGTCGCGCTCGGCCTCGGTGTAGCAGTAGGCGGTGCGCTGCTTGTTCCGGACCCGAAACAGCGGCGTCTCGAGCAGGTAGAGGTGCCCGCGCTGCACCAGTTCCTCGAAGTAGTGCAGGAAGTAGGTGAGCATCAGGTTGCGGATGTGCATGCCGTCCACGTCGGCGTCGGTCGCGATCACGACCTTCTCGTAGCGCAGCCCGTCCAGGCCGTCTTCGATGCCCACCGCCCGCATCACGTTGTACAGTTCCTCGTTCTTGTACACGGTGTCGCGGGCCAGCCCGTGGCAGTTGAGCGGCTTGCCCCGCAGGCAGAAGATGGCCTGGGTCTCGACGTCGCGGGCCTGGACCATCGCGCCCCCGGCCGAGTCGCCCTCGGTGAGGAAGACCATGGTCTCGCCCCGGCGGTCCCGCTTGCCGGGCGCGCGGTCGTCGCGGTGCACCTTGGAGTCGATCAGCTTGGGGATGCGGATCGCCACCTTGCGGGCGCGCTCCCGCGCGGCCTTCTTGACCTCGGCCAACTCCTTGCGGACGCGTTCGTTGGCCCGGACCTTCTCGAGCAGGCGTTCGGCCTCGCCAGCGTTCTCGTGCAGCCACTTGACCACGGCGGCCTTGACCTCCGCCACGATCCAGGTCCGGACGTCGGTCGAACCGAGCTTGTTCTTGGTCTGGCTCTCGAACACGGGGTCCTTGATCTTGATGGCCACCGTTCCGATCAGCCCGTCGCGCACGTCCTCGCCGGCGAAGTTGCGCCCGGCGAACTCGTTCACGCCCTTGAGCAGGCCCTCGCGGAAGGCGCTCTCGTGGGTGCCGCCGTCGTTGGTGTACTGCCCGTTGACGAACGAGAAGTACGACTCCCCGTAGCTGTGCGTGTGGGTCCAGGCGAACTCGAGGCGCTCCAGGCGGCAGTGGGCGATGTCGTACAACGCCACCTCGTCGCCGATCTCCTCGGCCAGCAGGTCGGCCAGGCCGTGGTCGCTGAAGTACTTCTGGCCGTTGTACTCGAGCGTGAGGCCGCTGTTGAGGTAGGCGTAGTAGCGCAGCCGCCGCGCGATGTATTCCTCCTGCCAGGCGTAGGCGCCGAAGATCTCCGGGTCCGGGGTGAAGGCGACCTGCGTGCCGTCGCGCTGGCCGGGGTCGCGCCCCTTCTGTTGCTGGCGCAGTTGGCCGCGGGCGAAAGCCGCCCGCACGAAGCGGCCCTCGCGCCACGAGCAGACCTCGAATTCGGCCGAGAGCGCGTTGACCGCCTTCGTCCCCACCCCGTTCAGGCCCACCGAGAACTGGAACACGTCGTCGTTGTACTTGCCGCCGGTGTTGATCTGGCTCACGCACTCCACGACCTTGCCCAGCGGGATGCCCCGGCCGTAGTCCCGCACCGTGACCCGCGGGCCGTCGCGGGCGATCTCGATGCGCCGGCCCTCGCCCATGATGAACTCGTCGACCGAGTTGTCGATCACCTCCTTGAGCATCACGTAGATGCCGTCCTGGGGGTGCGACCCGTCCCCGACCCGGCCGATGTACATGCCGGTGCGCAGGCGGATGTGCGCCAGCGCGTCCAGCGTCTGGATGGCGCTCTCGTCGTACTTGACCTTGGCCTTGGGCACGGGGGGATCCTTCGGGGCGGCCCGCTCGGGGGGCGCCCGCGCGTCCGGTTATATGCATCGGAGCGACGCGGCCGAATCTCTACGCAGGGGCCCGGGGGCGGCCCCGTAGAATCTCGCGCCGCATGCGCCTTCCCCGCCTCTCGCGCTTCGTGCCGGGCCCCCTCGTGCGCTGGTTCGCGCGCCCCTACGTGGCGGGGGGGTCGATCGAGGCCGGCCTCGCCGTCGCGCACGACCGGCTCGCGCGCTTTGGCGTCCGGGCGACGCTCGACCTCCTGGGCGAGGCGGTCGAGCGGGAGTTCCAGGTGCTGCGCAACCTGGCGACCTACGAGGCCGTGCTCGACCGGCTGGGCGCCGACGAGCGCTTCGCCGACCCGGCCACCCGGCCGACCGTCTCCCTCAAGCCCAGCGCCTTCACCGCCGGGCCCCCCGCGGCCGCCCGCGGCCCGATCTTCGACCTGGCCGGCCGGGCCCGGGAGCGGGGCGTGGGCCTCACGCTGGACATGGAGGACCGGCGCTGGACCGACCTCACCCTGGCCTGGAGCACCGAGCTCTACGCCGCGGGGCACGACGTGGGAACGGTGCTCCAGACGCGCCTGAACCGGACCCGGGCGGACCTGGAGGCCATCCCGCCCGGCATGCGCCTTCGGCTCGTGATCGGGATCTACCCCGAGCCGCCCGAGGTCGCCACCCGCTCGCGGCTCGAGATGAAGGAGCGCCTGCTCGCCTACGCGGCCCGCCTGCTCGAGCGCGGCGCGCGCGTGGAGTTCGCCACCCACGACGAACCCTGCCTGGAGCGCTTCCTGCGGGAGGTCGCCCCGCGGGCGCCGGACCGCTGCGAGATCCAGATGCTGCTGGGGGTGCCGCGCCGCCCCTTCACCCGCCGCCTGCTGGCCGGCGGCTACGGGCTCGTGCTCCCCTTCCGCCTCTACGTCCCGTTCGCCCTCTCCTGGCGGGACGCCACCGCCTACCTGCGGCGCCGGATGGACGAAAGCCCGAACATGGCCCTGCTCGTGCTGCGCAACCTCCTGGCGACCCAGCGCGCCACGGGGCCGGGGGCGGGGGGGTGAGCCGGGGCGGCCACGCACCCCCGGGCGCGGCCGCGGGCCTGTACCTCCTCACGGGCACGACGGCGCTGCTCTACCAGGTGTTGTGGACCCGCGAACTCGGCCTCGTGTTCGGCGGCGGAGGCGAAGCCGCGGCGGCCACGCTGGCGGCCTTCTTCCTCGGGCTCGCGCTCGGGGGCGCCTGGTGGGGGCGCCGGGCGCCCGGCCTCGCCCGGCCGCTGCGCGCCTTCGGGTGGCTCGAGGTGGGCGTGAGCCTGCTCGCCCTGGGGGCGCTCGGCCTGGTTCCGCTCTACCGCGAGGTGCTGGTGCCCGCGCTGGGCCTCCTGGAGGCGCCGTCCGGGCTCCGGCTGCTCGCCCGCCTCCTCCTGGCCGGTCTCGTGGTCGGCCCCCCGGCCTTCCTGATGGGGGGGACGCTGCCGGTGCTCGGCGAGCACGCCGTACGGTCGGGCCGCTCGTTGCCCGGCGCCGGATCGCTGCTCTACGCCCTCAACACGCTGGGCGCCGCCGCCGGCGCGCTGGCCGGCGGAGCGCTGCTGCCCCGGGCGCTCGGCTACCGGGGCACGTATCTCGTCGCGCTGGGGCTGGGGACGCTGGCCGGCGGCCTGGCGGTGTGGCTCGGGCGCGTCGCGCCGGTTTCGGGCGGGCGCGGCGGCCGCACCCCGCCGGAGGCCGCCGGTGCGCCTCTGCGGGTGCCGGTGGCGCCGCCCGGGGCGGGGGCGGGGCTCCTGGGCGCCGTGGCGCTGTACAGCGGCCTGGCCACCCTCGCGCTCGAGGTCCTGCTCACGCGCATGTTCGCCCAGGCGCTGCAGAACTCGCTGTACACCTTCGCGGTCCTGCTGGCGGTGTTCCTGGTGGCGCTTGCCGCGGGCGCCGGCGGCGCGCACCTCCTGGTGCGGGCGCGCCTGCCGGCCGGCCCGACGCTGCGCGCCCTGCTCCTCCTCTCGGGCGTCGCCGCCGCGCTCGGGCCCTGGTGGTTCGCCGAGCGGGTCCCGCCGCCGCGGGCCTTCGTGCTGCGGGAGGACTTCGCCGGATACCTCACCGAGGTGGGCCGGCATGTGGCCGAGGTCGCCGGCCCGCTCGCCTTCCTGCTCGGGCTCGTCTTCCCCTTCCTGCTCCGGGCCGAGAGCGAGCGGCGCCCCGGCCTGGCGCGCGCGGCCCCCGGCCGCCTGCTCGGGCGGCTGCTGGCGCTCAACACGCTCGGGGCGCTGCTCGGCGCGCTCCTGGGCGGCTTCGTCCTCCCGGGCCTGGTGGGCACCTGGGCCGCCGCGGCGGCGCTCGGGCTCGGCTACTTCGGGCTCGCCCTGCGCCCGGCGAGGACGCCGCGGGCCTGGGCGCTCAACGCCGGGGTCGCGCTGCTCGGAGGCCTCACGGTGGCCGTGGCCCGCGCCCAGCCGCGCGCCGAGGCGGTCTGGACCCTTCGGCCCGGCGAGCGCGTCCTGGCCCGCTACGAAGGCAGCGCCGGCAGCGTCGCCGTGGTCGAGTTGGGCGCCGACCTCAAGCTGCGCCTGAACAGCAGCTACACCCTCGGGGGCACCTCCGAGCCGCGCTGGGAGCGCCTCCAGACGCACATCCCCTTGAGCCTGCACCCGGCGCCGCGCCGCGTGCTCTACCTGGGCCTGGGCACGGGCATCACCGCCGGCGCCGCGCTCGACCACCCGGTGGAACGGGTCCGGGTGGCCGAGATCGTGCCCGAGGTCGTCCAGGCCGCGCGCGAGCACTTCGCGCCCTTTGCGCGGGGCCTCTTCGCCCACCCCGCGGTGGAGGTGCTGGAGGAAGACGCGCGCACGGTGCTGGCCGCGGACCCGGGACCCTACGACGCCGTGATCGGGGACCTCTTCCTCCCCTGGAAGCGGGGCACCGGCCTGCTCTTCACCGTCGAGCACTTCGAGGGCGTGCGCCGGCGCCTCGCGCCCGGCGGCGTCTTCGCCCAGTGGCTCCCGCTCTACCAACTCGGCCGCGAGGAGTTCCACTCGGTCGTGCGCTCCTTCCTCGAGGTGTTCCCGCGGGCGGCGCTGTTGCGCGGCGACTTCTTCGCCCGCCGGCCGGTGGCGGCCCTGCTGGCGCGCGCCGACGCCGCGCCCATCGACGCCGCCGCGGTCGAGGCGCGCTGGCGCGCGCTCGCCCAGGCCGGCGCGCTCGAGGAGGCCGAGGGCCTCACGGCGCTGCCCTTCCTGTTCTACGCCGGGGCGCTGCGCCGGGGGCACGGACCCTTTGGCGCCGCGCCGCTGTCCACCGACGACCACCCGTGGGTCGAGTTCCAGGCGCCCCGGTCCCAGCGCGCCCGCGCGGCCGGGAGCGCCGGCGCCTTCGTCGGCGCGCAGTGGCTCGCCCTGCAACGCGAACTGTACGCGGCGCTTCCGCCCGAGGCCGACCCCTGGTGGGCGGGCGCGGGGCGCGCCCGGCACCGCGCGCTGCACGCCGGTCTGGCCCTGTACGCCTACGCCGAGGCCGATGCGCGCGGCGAGGCCGGGCGGGCCGATCGGCGCACGGCCCTGGCCGACCTGCTGCGGCTGCTGCCCGCCGCGGACCGGCCGCCGCTGGGGGCCTGGGTGCGCTAGCCCGGTGCGCCGCGGCGCGGCGGGGCCGCCGCCGCGCCTACCCGGGCCCGCGCTCCACGCGGCCGCCCGCCAGGCGCACGCGGCCCGTCAGCACGTCCGCCACGCAGCGGGGGTAGAGCTCGCGCTCGGCCGCCTGCACGCGGTGGGCGAGCGACTCCACCGTGTCGCCCGGCTCGACCGGCACCACGGCCTGGTCCACGATCGGGCCGCCGTCCACCTCGTCGGTGACGAAGTGCACGGTGCACCCGCTGAAGCGCACGCCGCGTGCGAGCGCCTGGCGGTGGACGTGCGCGCCGTAGCAGCCCTCGCCGCCGAAGGCCGGCAGCAGGCTGGGGTGTACGTTGAGCACCCGGCCGTGCCAGTCCGGCGGGATGTCAAAGAGGGTGAGGAAGCCGCCGAGGACCACGAGGTCGGGGGCGTAGGGGCGCAGCGCCTCCTCGAGCGCGCGGCCGTAGCGCGCGCGGCCGCGGTGGAGGCTCCGGCTCACGACGAGCGCCGGGATCTCGTGCTCGCGGGCCAGCGCCAGGCCGCCCACCTCGGGCCGGTCCGCCACGACCACGACCACCTGGCCCGGCACGGCGCCGGTCCGCACGCGTTCGAGCAGGTTGCGCAGCGTGCTGCCCGCCCCCGAGAGCAGGAAGGCGATCCGGCCCCGGGGCGGGCTCACGGCGCCTCCCTCGCAAGCCGCCGGGCCACGGTGGCGGCGTCAAGTCCCCGGACGCGCACGCGCTTTCGGGCCTGGGCGGCGCCGGAGAGCAGGACGAGGGCGCCGGGCCGCACGCCGAGCCGCTCGGCGAGCAGCGCGAGCACGGCCCGGTTGGCCGCGCCCCCCTCGGGCGGCGCCCGTACGCGCACCTTGAACGCGTCGCCGTGCCGGCCCGCCAGGCCCTCGGTCGCCGCGCCCGGGACGACCTTGAGGTGCACGATCGCGGCGGGCCCGGCCTGCGGGTCGGGGTCGGCCTCCACGGGCTGACGCCCGGGGGGCTCATGCGCGCCCCGGCGCTCGCCCCGCCCACCCGTTCCAAAGGCCCGCTCGGTGCCGGGCACCGATCGATGGCTGACGGGCGCCTCGCACCGTCCGTGCGTTCACCGCGGCGGCTCCGGCCATCCGCCCTCGGGCACGGGCAGCGCGGCGTAGGAGACCTGGGGGTGGGGGGGGCCGTCCCGCAGCGCGGTGGCCCAGGTCGTCCCGGCCAGTTCGGGCGACTCCTGCAGCTCCGCGCCCAGGGCCTGGGCCTGCTGCAGGCGCCGACGCCAGTCCTTCTCCTCGGTCAGGATGTTCTCGCGCACGGCCGGGTCCTTGTCGAAGGCCTCGAGCCCGATCAGCGCGGGGTCCCGCGAGCGGCGCCAGAGCTCGAACTCCAGCATGGTGCGCAGCATGGCGAACCAGCGGGTCGCCGCCGCCTCCTCGAGGTCCAGGCGGGCCCGCCGTTCGCGCACCACGGCCGCGCCCGGGTCGTCCCCGTAGGCGGTCTCGGCCTGCTCCCAGAACCGGCGCGCCTGCGGGAAGAGGCCGGCCATCTCGGCCACCAGCGCCAGGCCGTGCCAGTCGGCCGCGCCGAACGCGAAGCGCGGCGCCGGCGCTTCGCCGCTGCGATCGGGCGGGGCGAAGAAGACGTGCGCGAGCAGCCACGCGGGGCCGAGGTCGGCGGAGGGAATCTCCTCGCGCTCGTCCAGCAGGGACGTGGGTTCGAGGACCACGCCGGTGGGGGTGAGCGCCTTGATGCGACCGCGCCGCGTGCGGCCGCCCACGTCCACCTCGACCTTGTCGTTGGGCCACTCCGGCAGGCTCTGGCGTGCGTGCGCGAGCAGGGCTTCGAGCGCCTCGGCGTCCGCCAGCCACAGCCGCGTAAGGGCCTCGAACTCCGGGGTGCCCATGGCCTTGAGCGCCTGCTGGACGGCGTCCTTGGCGAGTTGCACGCTGAACGACGGCAGCAGGCCCAGGCGCCCGTGCGGCCGCCGCAGGAGTTGCACCAGGCGGTAGTAGCGCAGACGGTCCTGCGCCAGGGCCTGGGCCCGAAGCGCCGCGATGCGCTCGCCCAGGGCGTCCGCGGCCTCGGTGAGGGACAGGCGTGCCCGCGCGATCGCCCCGGTCGTGCGCGGGGCGGTCTCGGCGGAGAGCCCCGTGGGGAAGGTCTCGAGCGCGGCCTCGACGCCGGCGCGTGCGCTCGCGAGGCCCTCGGGGCCGGAGTCCTCCTCCAGGAGCCGGCGCATCTGGGCCAGGGCCTCGTCGGCCTTGCCCTCGATCAGTTGGACGGCCTTGTCCACGTAGGCCCGCCCGCGGGAGGCGGGGTCCTTGGGGTCGGCGAGCGGGAAGTGCTGGTCCAGCAGCGGCTTGAGGTCCTCGGCGGCGTCCAGCAGTTGCACGTCCTCGACGACGCGCCCCACGATCTCCGCGCCGAGCGCGGCGAGCGTCGCGGGGGCGAGCGCCTCCTCGAGCTCGACGTAGCGTCCCCCGAGCAGGTGCCCCTGCACGAGGCTCGCGTGGGCGCCGACGGCCTGGGCGAGGTCCGCCAACGCCTGCTCGCGGCCCTCCTGGATGCGCTGTTCGAGGCGCCGGAACTTCGCGATCGCCGTCTCGATCTCCTCCGCCTGCGTGCGCACCGCCCGCTCGACTTCCTCCAACTCGGCCACGTGCGTGTCGTAGTGCGCGCGCACCACCTCGTCTTCCTCGGTCTTGCGCTCCTCCTTCCAGGCCTCGACCTGCCCGGCGAAGCGGTCCGCGGCCGCCTTCATGTCGCCAGCGATCTGCGCCCAGCGGGGCTTCTTCCAGGTGCCCGAGCCCAGGCGCTCCTGGCTGTACTGTCCCTGCAGGCCGACCCGCTCCTCGCGCGCCGCGGTCACGGCGGCCTTGAGGCGGTTGGCGACGCCCGAGCGCATGGTCTCCAGGCGTGCCAGGCGCATCTCCTCGGTCTCCTGCGGGACCGGCGGCTCGCCGTTGCGGCTCAAGACCACGAAGGCCGCGCCGCCCAGCGCGAGCAGGGCCACCACGGCGGCGAGGATCAGCGGACGCTTGGTGGGCGGCCGCAGGCCGTGCGCCTCCAGGTGGTACTGGGTGCGGATGCGGTCGAGCGCCCGCAGGAGGTCGTCGGGGGTCTGGTAGCGCTCGTCGGGCTCCTTGGCCATCAACTTCTGGATGACCTCGCCGAGCTCGCGCGGCACCTCCTTGTTGTGCTCGAGCACCGACGGCGCGGGCTTGTTGAGGTGCCCGAGCAGGATCTCCTTCACGCTCTGCCCCGGGAAGGGGTTGTGGCGGGTGAGGACGCGGTAGAAGGTGCAGCCCAGGCTGTACAGGTCGGCGCGGTGGTCGATGTCGCTGCGCCGGCGGATCGCCTCCGGGGCGATGAAGTGCGGGGTGCCGATGATCCCCTGGTCCATCAGGTCGCTCACCTCGGAACGCTTGGCCAGGCCCAGGTCGCACAGCTTGGCGTCGCCGGCCTCGGAGATCATCAGGTTGTCGGGCTTCACGTCCCGGTGCAGGATGCCGCGGCGGTGGGCGAAGATGAGGGCGTTGGCCGCGTCGATGAAGTAGTTGAGCGCGACGGGCCACTCGACCGGCCCCTCGCGCAGGCGGTCCTCGACGCTGCCGCCCGGCATCACCTCCATCGAGAAGAAGTACTGGCCGTCGGCCTGGCCCACGTCGTAGACCTGGACCACGTTGGGGTGGTTGAGCTGGCCGGCGGCGCGCGCCTCGTTGAGGAACTGGTCCACGAAGGCGCTGTCGGAGGCGAACTTCTCGCTCAAGACCTTGAGGGCCACCTTGCGCCGAAGGCTCACCTGCTCGGCCAGGTAGACCCCGCCCATGCCCCCCTGGCCGATCTTGCGCTCGATGCGGTAGCCGGCGAGTTCCTTGCCCACCAGGGCGTCGTCGGCCAGGGTCTTCTTGGTGGCCGCGCCGGCGCCCCCGTCGGCGCCGCCGGGGGCGCCGTCGAGCGCCGTGCGTCCCTTGACCGGGGCCGCCTCGGCGTCGGCGGTGCCGTCGGAGAGCACCCGCAGGATCGTAAGGCCCAGGCGCAACTCGTCGCCGGGCTGCAGCGGCCGCTCCCCGCGCACCGGCTGGGCGTTGACCTGGCACCCGTGCGTCGAGCCCAGGTCCTTCAGCACCGCCCGGTCCGCGCCCGTAAGGTGCACCTCGCAGTGCTCCTTGCTCACCTTCATGTCGAGCACCCGGATCGAGCAGCCGGGGTGGCGGCCCAGCACGTACACGCCCGGCTGGGTGAGGCGCCAGATGCGCCCCGCGTCCTGGCCGTGCTCGATCTTGATGCGCAGGCTCATCGGGCGCCCCCGGGGGGGGGCGGGCCGAGCGGGGCGACCCCTTCGAACACGGCCCGGCCGACGCGCACGATCGTGGCGCCTTCCTCCACGGCCACTTCGAAGTCGTCGCTCATTCCCATGGAGAGCTCCGCGGGCGGGGGGTCGCCCAGGCCCAGGCGCCGGGCCTCGGCGCGCAGGTCGACCAGGGTACGGAAGGTGCGGCGGAGCTCCGCGTCGGGGGCCCCGTGGCGCGCCAGGGTCATGAACCCTACCGGGAGGAGGGCGGGCATGGCGAGCACTTCGCGCAGCACCTCGATCGTCTCGGACGGCCCGAGGCCGCCCTTCTGGGGCTCGCCGCTGGCGTTCACCTGCACGTACACCGGCCACGGTGCGCGGGCCCGGGCGGCCAGGCGCCCGGCGAGGTGCGCGGCCAGCCGGAGGCTGTCCAATGCGTGGAACTCGTCGAAGACGTCGAGCGCGAGGTCGGCCTTGTTGCGCTGGAGGTGGCCGATGAGGTGCCAGCGCAGGGCGGCGGGCCCGGCCCGCCGCCGGGCCGGCGCCCCGGTTACGCGGTTCTCGCCCACGTCCATCGCGCCCGCCCGCCCGAGGGGGTCGAGCCAGGCGGCAGGGATCGTCTTGGTCACCACGAGGAGGCGCACGGCCGGGGCCGCCCGCGGGCTGCGGCGGCGGGCCGCCTCGATGCGGCGGCCCACGGCTCCGAGGCTGGCCTCGAGGCGGGCGGACAGGTCCGGGGGCGCGACCGGCTCCAAGCCCCGATGGTAGCCCTGGACTTCCGCTCCGCCGTCCTTGACACCGGGGGGCCGCGGGGCTATCTGGTGGCCCGCCAGCCGGGGCGGCCGCGAAGGACGCGGGAGGGTCGTCCGGTGCCCCGGTCGGCGCGGGCGCCGGGCCAGGCCGAAGGATGCTGGTGGCGCGGGCCGCTTTCGGGCATCATCTGTCCTTCCCACAGGAGGACGCCGGGGGGCGGGGCCGCCGCGGGCGGTCTGCCCGGCGGCGTCGCGATCCGGAAAGAGCAGCATGCGAGGGTTCCCCGTGACACGCCTAGGGCTTCGTCTTCTCCCGGCATTGGCGCTCCTGCTCGTCGTGGGCCCGCCCCAGGCCGCCAGTGGCAACGACCCCGGCCGGCCCACCTCGCTGGGCGAACTGGGCGAGCGCGCCCTGGAGAAACTGCCCTGGCCGGCCCACCTGATCCGGGCCGACCTCGGGCGCCAACGGCCCGCCTCGCTCGCCGGCTGCTACCTCCTCGACCAGCACCTGGTCGCGGTCACGGCCGAGGGGCGCATCCATTGCGTGGACCGGCGCAACTTCGAGCCCCGCTGGGCGAGCACGCTCAAGGCCAAGTTGGCGCGACCGCCGGCCGAGGGCCCGACCCACGTCTGCTTCCTGTGCAAGGACCACACCGGGTCCTACTGGGTGCAGTCGATCTCGAAGCGCTCCGGCACCGAGGGCAACGCCTCGCCCGTGCGGCTCCCCTTCGCGGCGTCGGCCGGCATCGCCGCCAACCACAGCAGCGTGTTCATCGGCAGCCTGGGCAGCCCGCGCAACAACAAGACGCTCGAATCCGTGAGCCTCGTCACCGGGCGGCGCGGCTGGGGCTACCGCTCGACCGGCCTGCTCTGGGCCGACCCGCGCCTGGACCCCGACGGCGACATCCTGATCGTGGCCGGCGACGACGGCGTCGTGACGGCCCTGCCGGCCGACGCCACCGCCCCGGCACAGGAGAACTGGATCCGCTCCATCGGCGGCACGATCCGCGGTACGCCCGCCGTGACCCCCGAACACGTCCTCGTCGGCAACTCCGACGGCATCCTCTACTGCCTCAACCTGTTCTCGGGCTCGGTGAACTGGCTCCAGGGTCTGGACGAGCCCCTGCGCGTGGCGCCCTGGGTGCTGGGGGGCTACGAGGTCGAGCAGGCCGACTCCGGGGTGGAGGGCGCCTCCCCCGTGGAACGGCGCGTCTACCGCGGCCTGGCCTTCGCCCGCAACACCAAGGGGCTGTACTGCTTCGACCTGCGCTCGGGCGAACGCCTCTTCCACGACACGCGGGGCGGCCGGCCGATCCTGCGCCAGGGCAAGTGGGTCGTCACCCAGCAGGGGCCCTTCCTGCATTTCCGCGACTCCACGGACGGCTACAAGGTCGCCCACAGCATCAAGGCGGCCATGTTCGACCTGATCCTGACCAACCCCGCCTCGGGCGAACTCTACGCCTGCACGCACGACGGGACGCTGCTGGCGGCGATCCCGAAGTAGGCCCCCGCAGCCTGAAGCCGGGCCCGCGCGGCAGCGGGTCTCCCGTGGACCGGGCGCGGCCCGACGAAGGCCACTTGTGCGCCCTCCCGGCGCGGGAGGGGTACAATCCGGGACAGCCCCCGGAGACCAGCCCATGCCCCTCGAGGTCCCGATCCTGGCCGGAACCATCGGCCACTGGCAGTTGCTGCTGATCCTCTTCGTGGTGCTGCTCCTCTTCGGGCGCCGCCTCCCGGGCCTGGCCCGCAGCCTGGGCCAGGGCATCAGTTCCTTCAAGAAGGGCCTGAACGAGCCCCTGGACCCGCCCGAGGGCGACTCGAGCGCCCCGCCCCAGCCCAAGAAGAAGGCCCTGGCGGAGGCGGCCGAGGAGGAGTAGCCGACCCCGGATGGCCCCGAGCGGCGCGCGACGCGCAGGCGGCCCTGCGCCGGGCGCCCCGTCAGGGCTCCTCCAGGTGCACCTCGAGCCCGAGGGCCGCGCGCGTCGCGGGGCCCACGGCGTGGGCCTGGTCGATGCGCACCCCGACGACCCAGGCCACTCCCTGGCGGCCCTCGACGACCCGGACGTGGCGGCGCACGAAGCCCGGGTAGCCCTGGGCCTGGAGCCACGCGGCGATCCGCGGGCGGCCGCTCGGGCCCCGGCCGAAGGGGGTGAAGCGGTCCTCGGCCTGGAGGGCCCTTAGGCGGGGCTCGGGCCCGACCGCCCGGGCGTCGAGCAGCGCCCGCAACCCCTCCGGCCCCGCGAACGCCGCCGGCCCGCGCCCGCCCGGGTCCAGGGGCTGGGGAAAGGCCCGGAGGGTGGCCCGGGGCGGGGGTTCGGTCCGGCGATAGAGCCAGGCCCGGCTCCCGCGGACGTGGAAGGCCAGGTCGCGCGGCAGGTCGAGGGCCCCGCCCGCGGCCAGCAGCCCGGCGATGCGTGACCCGTGGCGGCGGGTGAGCCAGGGTCCGTCGCGCTCGGCCCAAAGGCGCCGCCCCATCAGTCGGAGCAGGAGCAGGAGGCGCGCGCCCTCTTCCGCGGCCAGCCGGCCGCGCTCCAGGCTGACCGCCCGGGCCCAGGGCAGGTGGCGCACCGACCCCTCGGCGATCGCTTCGAGCCGGCGCTCCTCGCGGGCGAGCGCCCCCGCGAGCCGTCGGGCCGCCTCCGCGAGGCAGTGGCGCGCGCGCCCGGGCTCCGGGTGGAGGGCCAGCCGCGCCCGCGCGCGGACCCGCTCGTAGCGCAGGTCCCGATTGGCCGGGTCCTCCACGAACTCCGCTCCGCACTCCAGGAGCAGCGCCCGCAGCCGCTCCGGCTCGATGCCCAGCAGCGGGCGCACGACCCTCACCCCGCGCGGGCCGAGCGCCCGGCGCGCCGGGATCCCGGCGAGCCCGACCGCCCCGCTGCCGCGCAGCAGTCGCATGAGCAGCGTCTCGGCCTGGTCGCCCAGGTGGTGCCCCGTGGCCACGACGCGAAGCCCCCGCCCGGTGGCGAACGCCTCGAGCTGCCGGTAACGCCACCGGCGGGCCCGCTCCTCGCCACGGGCCTCTTCGCCCTCGGCCCGTGCCAGGTGGAGCGGAGCGCCCAGCCGGGCCGCCAGCGCCGCGACGCAGGCCTGGTGCGCCCGGGCCGCTTCGCGCGAGAGCCAGCCGTGGTCCAGGTGCGCGACCTCGAGGCGGGCGAGGAGCCCCTGGTCGCGCAACGCGGCCAGCAGGAGCGCGAGGGCCGTGCTGTCCGGCCCGCCGCTCACCGCCACGAGTACGCCGGCGTCGGGCGCGATCAGCCCCTCCCGGCGGCAGGCCGCCGCGACCTCCGCCAGCACGTCGTCCATCCCGCAGGGCGCCACGGACCCATGGTGGCCGGCGCGGGGGCGCGCGC
>JAPKHB010000470.1 GCA_026647295.1 Planctomycetota bacterium
GGGGGCGACGGCGGGGAGGGCCACGGGGGCGGGCTCGGCGGCCTTCCCGGTGCGCAGCCCGTGGCGGCCCAGGTCCACCCGGGCGGCAGCGCCAACATCGGCCTCGGGCCGGCGAAGACAGGGGGAGTCGTCGGGCCCTGGAGGCTCCCGTGGCGGCGGCATCGCGCGCCAGAACCTGCGCTTGGCAGGCCGCGGCATCGGCTCGCGGCGCCTCACGGAGGTAACCGCTTTGCTCCTGGCCACTTCCACCGCCCCCACACCCGCGCGCCCCCGCGCTACGCGGAACAACAGAATCCGCTACACTGAACCACCCAATCCACTTTCGGCGGCGCGAGGTCGCTCGTCGGGGCTATCCCCCGGAGGTCCGGCAATGTCAGATCCGGTTGACGCTCTGATCCTCGATCTCCTTGAGTGGATCGGCCTCAAAGCCAGGCCGTATCGAGAGGCGCTCGAGGCTTGGCGCACCTCCTGTCCGCGACTTCCGGTTTGGGAAGATGCCAATGAGCGCGGTTTCCTAGAGCGTCATTCCCAGGGGTCGGAGGCGATGGTCTCTGTGTCGGCGCTGGGAGCGAATTTCCTCGCAGAGCGCAGGCACATGATCCTCGACTCCCGTTGCGACTGACAAACACCGCCGAACCAGTCGCTGCAGCAGACGGCGGGGGCGGGGCTTCTCGAGCTTGCGAGTCTCCGTAGCCCGCGCCCCGACCTGCCATGCTGCGCCGCTGGAGCCCGGCGGCTGCTCCGTCAACCTTAGCGTCGTGAGCGTCGGCCCTCGTGGCTAGGATTTGCCCATGAACATGCTGCAAGGACTCCGGCGGCGGTACAGGGGCTTCCTTCGGCCCACGGACCGCGCGTGGCGCCGATGGCTGAAGTGGGGGAGGCCGAAGCAGTGGGGGCGCGCGCGGATCCTCAGAGCTTGGCGCGGAGGTGACCTGATCGCAATCTGTATGCTCCTCCTCATCCTGTCATCAGTCCTCGCGCCGGTGCTTCTGCTCCAGGGCCTTGTTCGTCGGCCATTCACATTCCGACTCTTCGTCTTGACTGCAACTGTGCTCGTCGTGCTTGGTGTCGTGCTGACGATCCCCCTCTGGACGGGAACGGTGTCCGGGGAGGTGCGCGAGGCGTGGCGCGACCGAGCAACCCTCTTCTACCTTGTCATCGGCGCCTGGATTGCGTTCACCTACCAGAAGCGTTCGTCGGATCTTGCAGTCGTTCGTGATCTCTATCACGAGTGGCTGGAGGTACAGTCGCGCGCCATCCAGGCAGGCGCGCTGCTTGCTCGTCCGGCGATTCAGATGGAGTATCTGCGATCCGTGCGGGATATGCCACCTGACTTGCACGAGGCTAGCAGGCAACGGCTCCTCGCAGACGCTCGCGATGCGCAGATTGCCATCGGCGACGCGGCGCACCGGGCGATTGTGGTGGCGCGCCGCGCCACGACGCTTCGGATGTTCGAACTTAACCGTGCCGCGCTGCGGGTATCGGCGATGCTCAATTCCGAGTGCGACCGACTGGCAGGTTGGCAGGGTGAGATCCTTGGACTCCCGGGCGCTCCTGCGAGCCCTCACCCCAAGGTTTGGCAGTCGATGCTTGACATTTCTCGCACGTGCGACCGGGTGACACAGCAGATCGAGACCTGGCTGCGGACGTGAGGTGGCCACTCCCATCATTCGGATTCAAGTTCCTGTGAGGTCCTGATCGCGGCGCGCCGGCCCGTTGACAACCGGCCGCGTCTCATCGCACACGGGCGTCGCCGCCCATCGCCAAGACCGGAGCGTCTCGTTGCTGCGGTATTGCCGGGGCCGTTCCGCCGCCCGATGCTCGGCGCGGTGTGAGTCGCAGTCCGGGCCCAGGTGCAGCGCTCGCTGTCCTGCGCTGCTGGAGCCCGGCGGCTGCTCGACAGCGTAAGACCCTCAACGCACCGACATCTCCCCTTTCCCCAGGGTCCCCGCCGGCTCCGCTTGCGCCGACCGGACAGGAGCGGCTACGGTGGCGAGCGCGGGTCCGGGTCGCGGGAGTCCGGCCGGCCTACCTCCGCTCAGAAGGAGGCGCCCATGCGCATCGTCACCTGGAACCTCGGCTACATGCTGCCCGGGCCGTACA
>JAPKHB010000471.1 GCA_026647295.1 Planctomycetota bacterium
GCCGCGTGCAGCACCCCCCCTGCCAAGCGTCGGCACGCGCCAGCGTGCCGACCTTGCACAGTCCGCGCGGAAGCGCGGAGCAAGGGGCAGGCGGCCCTGCTCAGCAGCAAGGGCCACCGAGGGGCACAACCCGCCCCTTGCGCCGGGGCCCCCAAGCCGCGCGCAGCACCCCCCCTGCCAAGCGTCGGCACGCGCCAGCGTGCCGACCTTGCACGATCCGCGCGGAAGCGCGGAACCGGGTTCCAGCGCGCATCCCCTTCGATTGCGTCGCTCGAATGATGCACCGGAGCCTGGCTCCGTATGATCAATCGAGGGGTCAATCGCGCAGGCGGTAGACGGCGCCGCGGCGGCGCCCCTCGCGCACGACCAGCCCGCGGTCGATCAGGTCCTGGAGGTCGCGCAGGCCCGTGCGGGGCGAGGTGCCGGACAGCTCCTGGTAGTCGCGGTTGGTGCAGCGCCCGTGGCGCGCCAGGTGATCGAGCAACGCGCGCTGGCGGGGGTTGAGGTCGTCGCCCGGGGCGCCCCGCGGGAGCAGCGCGGCGTTTCGGTCTCCGCCCGTGCCCTCCAGGTGCACGTCCGCCGCCTCCACCACGTCCCGGGGGCAGAGCACCGCGCAGCGCTCGACCACGTTCTTGAGCTCACGCACGTTGCCCGGCCACGGGTAGCGGTACAGGAGGTCCATCGCGGCCGGCGCGAAGCCCGAGGGCGCGCGCCCGTGGCGCCGGCGCAGGTCGCCGAGGAAGTGCTCGACCAGCAGCGGGATCTCCTCGCGGCGCTCGCGCAGCGGCGGGACCTCCAGGCGCACGACGTTCAGCCGGTAGTAGAGGTCTTCCCGGAACGTCTTGCGCTCGACCGCCTCCTCCAGGTTGCGGTTGGTCGCGGCCACGATGCGCACGTCCGTGGTGATCGCGCGCGTGCCGCCCAGGCGCGTGAATTGGCGCTCCTGGAGGACGCGCAGGAGCTTGGCCTGGGCCCCGGGCGACATCTCGGCGATCTCGTCGAGGAAGAGCGTCCCGCCGTCGGCGAGCTCGAAGCGTCCCTCCCGGCGGCGCTCGGCCCCGGTGAAGGCGCCCTTTTCGTGCCCGAAGAGTTCGCTCTCCAGCAGCGTCTCGGGGAAGGCCGCGCAGTTCACGCTCACGAAGGGGCGGGTGGCCCGCGCGCTGCGCCGGTGGATCAGCGTGGCGACGACCTCCTTGCCGGTCCCCGTCTCGCCCGTGATCAGCACCGAGGCGTCCGTGCGGGCGGCGCGCCGGGCCGCCTCGACCACCTCGACCATCACCGTGCTGCGGAAGACGGCGCCCTCCTCGAACGGCGGCGCGTCCACCGCGCCGCTGCGCAGGCGCTGCACGTCCTCGACCCGGTCGCCCCCCTCGCGCTGGGCGGCCGCCCGGGCGCGCGCGGCGGCGTCGAGGAGGAACTCCGGGCTGCGGGCGTCGCCCGGGCAGCGGGCGACCCCGACGGAGACGGTCGAGGCGAGCGTCTCGCCCCCCCCAAGGGCAGGCTGGTATGGGGTTGCTCGAATCTCTCTGAGCGGCCCACTGTGCAGTCAAGTGTGCCAGCAGTGGGCAGATTGATGAGGAAATGAATGCGCGTGAACTCGAAGCAAGATGAAGGCTGCCGCACGACCGGTATGATGAAGCCCGGGTTTCGGGCAGACAGGGTGGTGAGCCGATGAACGTGATCAAGATCAATGCCGATCATCCCGAGCCGGAAAAAATCACGCTTGCGGTGAATGCCCTGCGGGAGGGGCAGGTTATCGCGTATCTCACCGATACGCTGTACGGCCTGGGTGTCGATGCGCGGCTGCCCGGCGCCATCGATCAGATTTATGCGCTCAAACGCCGGGTGACGGAGAAAGCGCTGCCGGTGATCATCGGTAACCGCGGCATGCTCGCCGGCTGGGAGCCCAACGTCCTCAGCGAGGATGGCGACGCGATCACCGGGGCGCTGACCTTCACTGCGCTGGCCCCGCTCGACCGCGAGGGCCGCTCTTTCATAGCCTCCACCGAGGACGGCAAAGGGCTGAGGCGGATTACCCGCCTGGCCGCGAACCCGCCGTCGCAGTGGATCGCGCAAGATCGGCCGGTCCGCCAGTCGCCGCGC
>JAPKHB010000472.1 GCA_026647295.1 Planctomycetota bacterium
GCGTCGTCGACCCGGTCCAGCTGCATCAGCAGTTGCGCTCGCACGCGCATCGCCTGCCAGAAGTCGGGGCGCAACTGCAATGCGCGGTCCAGGTCCGCCAGCGCGAGTTGCGCGCCGCCCCCCAACGGGCTTTCGCCCAAGGGGAGGAAGACCCGCGGCTCTAGCGGAGGCGGACGTAGACGGCCAGGCCATCGGCCGCCGGATCGGCGAGCGCCAGATCCGGATGGCCGTCCCCATCCAGGTCCCCGATCGCCAGCGCGCGGGCGGCGAGCGGGGCCAGGAACTCCACGGGCGGGTCGAAGGCCAGCGCGCCGGGCAACTGGCCGGGCGACTGGAAGTAGAGGCGGACGTCGGGCAGGCCGGTGGCCACCGCGAGGTCCGGGCGGCCGTCCCCATCGAGGTCTCCGACGGCCACGGCCGTGGGCCCGGGCCCGGGCCCGGTGGGCAGGAGGAGGGGCGCCGAGAAGTTCCGGACGGCGAGGTCGCGGTGCACGATCCCGAGGGCCCCCGCCACCGGGCAGATCAACTCCGCCTGCCCGTCCAGGTCGAGGTCCGCGACGAGCACCGAGGCCGGGTTGCCCCCGACCGGCACCACCTGGGGGGCCAGGAAGCCGGTCGGCGCGGCCGCGTCGCCCCAATGCACCTCGACGAAGGGCACGCCGTCGCAGGCCAGGAGGAAGTCCAGCCGGCCATCCCCGTCCAGGTCCGCGAGCCGCACGCCTTCGGGGCCGGCGGGCGGAGCCCCCAGGTCGATGGGCACGGGCGCGGCGAACGCGATCCCGGCCTCGAGCGGGCGCTCGTTGAGATGGAGGACCACCTCGTTCGCGCCCGGATCCACCGCCAGGAGGTCCGGGTCGCCGTCGAGATCAAGGTCCGCGATCGCAAACCGCCCCCGCGCGTCCCCGAACCCGACCGGATCGGTCCCGGCGGGCCCCACGGAGAGCGGCGGAGCGAAGCTGCCGTCGGCCTCCTGGAAGCAGAGCGCAAGGTCCGCCGGGTCGCCGGTGCTGTCGGAGAGGCGGTAGTCGATGACCAGGTCCATGCGCCCGTCGCCATCCAGGTCCCCAAGGCCCAGCCCGACGCCCGGCCCCGCCCCGGTCGGCACGCTCACGTGCAACTCGAACACGTAGGTGCCCGCCTGCGGGGGCACCGCGCCGACGAGGCCGCGCACATGGCTCGTCTGCGTGTCCACCAGCAGGTCGGGGCGTCCGTCGCCGTTCAGGTCGCCGACCACGAGCGAGCCCGCCAACGGGCCCGCCGGCGTGTCCACCAGCGCGAGGGCGAAGGTCCCCGGCGCCGCGCGTTGCTGCGTCCAGACGGCGATCTGCCCGGTGCCCACCAGGGGTGCGACCACGTCCAGGAGCCCGTCGCGATCCAGGTCGGCGACGGCCAGCGTGCCCGGCAGGCCGGGGGGAGCCTCCAGCAAGGTTCCCGGCGGTTGGGCCGCGGAGAAGGGCGCCGGGTAGAGGACCGGCCGGCGCCCGGCCGCATCCAGACACAGCAGGTCGGGCCGGCCATCCCGGTCCAGGTCGGCCACGTGCACCTCGGCGGGAGCCTCCGGGACGAAACGCAACTCGGGCCCAAGCAGCGCGCCGGGCAGGTCCGGATCCTGGCGGTAGAAGGCCAGACCGCCGAGGGTTGCGTCGCAGCACACCAGGTCGAGCCGCCCGTCCCCGTCCAGGTCGCCGAGCCCGAGGTCCGCGACCGTGTCCCAGACCAGCACGTGGCCGACGCCCGCCGGCGCGGTCGCCGCGCGCACGTCCGGGTGCGCCTCGGTGAAGCGCGCCTGCTTCTCGGCGAGGTCGCGGCGGGCGGCGGCGAGCTCCTGGTCGGCCTGCTGCTTCGCCGCCACGAGCGCCGGCGGCGGCGCCGCGGCCGCGACCGGCGCGACGTTGCTCCTGCCCAAGGTGCCAGGCCTCGCCTGCCCACGCGTCCTGCTGGTCGGCCTCGGCGAGCGCAGCAAGTACGACCGCAAGGCCTACCGCAAGGCCACGCGAAGCGCCTTTGGCGCAGTGACCAGGACACGAGCGGCGAACGTCGTCTCCTACCTCGGCACCGAACCGGCGAAGAATACGGACGCCTACCGCCGGGCAC
>JAPKHB010000473.1 GCA_026647295.1 Planctomycetota bacterium
CGGTACGCCGCGCGCGAGCGCCTCGTCGACGGCGGCGCCCAGTTCGTCCGCGCCGTAGCGGTCGAGCAGGTCGGTGAGCGCGCGCGTGGTGCGCCCGAGCGGCTCGCCGCGCTCGGCGGCCTGGGCGAGCAGCGCCTGGCAGGTGGGCACGGCCGCCGTCAGGCGGTCGGTGGCGCGGTGGGCGCTGGCCGCGTGCTTGTGCGCGACGAGCGCCTCGAGGTGCGCGGCACACTCGATCTGCTGGCGGCGGTCGTAGCTGCGCGCGTGGGTGGCGATGACGTCCTCGCCGTCGAGGATGCGCACCCGCAGCGGGTCGGCGCACACGGTGAGGGGGCGCCGCACATGGGTGTGGGGGATCGAGTAGTCGTTCAGATCGAAGCGCACGTACGGGGTCTTGCCCGCCGACACCGCGCGCAGCTCGTCGGTCGGGAACGGCGCCTCGGGCCGCGCGAGCAAGCGCTCGCGCTCGGCCGCGAAGGCCTCGGCCACCGTCATCGAGGCGTCCTCGGGGCAGCTCCGCGCACCGGCGGCGCCCTCGCACCAGGCCTGGGCCTGCGCGTTCAGGTCGTCCAGATCGGCAAAGGGGCGCCCGGCGAAGAAGGCCTCGCGCACGTAGCGGATCGCGCGCTCGACGCGCCCCTTCTCGTTGCCGCGCGCCACCGCCACCGGGCGCGGCTCGAAGCGGTAGTGGCCGGCGAGCGCGAGCAAGGTGGGATGGAAACGGATCGCGTTGCCGCAGCGCTCGAGCACGGCGCTCTTCAGATTGTCGTAGAGGGCGATGCGCGGCACCGCCCCCCAGTGCGCGAAGGCGCCCACGTGACCGCGCAGGAAGTTCTCCATGCGTGCATCGAGGAAGAAGCGCAGATAGAGCTGGCGCGACCACGACAGCACCATCACGAAGGCCATCAGCGGACGGCGCGCGCGCCCGATCGTCAGGTGCCCGAAGTGCCCCCAGTCGACCTGGGCCTGCTCGCCGGGCAGGGTGCGTAGCCGCAGATAGGCCTCGGCGCTCGGGCGCGGGCGGTGGCGGGCGATCAGGTGGCGGAAGTGATCGGGGCGCCCGGGGTAACCGCGCGCGCGCACCATGTCGTAGAGCCGCGCGGCCGTCAGGCGCGGAAACTGGGCGAGCGTGTCGTGGATGAAGGGCAGATAGGGGTCGATCGCCGAGACGCGCTGCACGGCGCCGTGCCGGGGCAGACCGGCTTGGGTGAGCACGCGCGCGACGGTGTCGCGGTGCAGCCCGAGCTGCCCGGCGATGGTGCCGATGCGCCAGCGCTCGGCGTGGTAGTAGCGCAGGATCTGCGCTTCGTGTTCAGGGGACAGGGCCATGGCGGGGCGGACTCCGTTCGGATCGCGGACAGGGGCGCCGAACCGCGGAGTGCAGGAAGTCCTGACGCACGAACGGGGACAGCACACGGTGGCACAGGTGGCACTGCCCGCTCGCGGACGGTACGGACTCGGGCACGGTCGGCGCAGTCCTCACTTCAACAGGCGGGGCCGGGGGTGGAGAACCCTGATGCGTCACTTCTTGGCGTCGCGCGCGATAGCGGCGCTGGCGCTGAGCGTGCGCCAGGCGCCCCGGGAAGCTCGCCTGGTAGCGCGTGCCGGCTGCCCGCAGCGAGGCCGCGCGGGCACGCTGGGCGCAGCCGGCGGCGCAATAGCGCTGCCCCCGATCACAGTGGCTGCAGATCAGCACTGCCGCGCGGCACGCGGCACAGAGATAGCGTCGTCCGGTCGACTCCATGGGCCTTGAGGCCCGTGGGAGACTCGACGCCAGCGCCCACTTCGTGAAAGACTACGGGCGCAACGACCGCGCAGCCTTGCGCGGGTGTGGGGCGCGACACTGGGGATGACTTGGCGGTTTGAGCCGGTGTCGCGCCTGCGTTGCCACAGGCCGAGCCCGATTGTGCGCGCATCGGCCACTCGGGTGCCAAACGCCCTCCCTCCCGATTGCACGAACACCCCGCCGCCCGCCATCGGCGCGCCGGGGTCAGGGGCGTTTCCAGTCGCCCTACGGGCGCCTTCCAACGCCCCTGACCCCATCAAGCAAACAGTCGCTATCCGCTCACCAGATCAAGGTCATGCT
>JAPKHB010000474.1 GCA_026647295.1 Planctomycetota bacterium
CGCGAGGACGACGAAGGGCCCCGAGCGCCCCCTCCCGGTGCGCCGCACGTCCGGACCTCCGACCCCTGAACGCATACCCCGCCGCGCGCGGGTCCGGGGCGTCAGAGCGCGTGCACGTCGCCCTCGGCGGCCACGCCGAAGCCCGGGGGCAGCGCGGGGACCCGCGCGGGGTCGGGGTGGAGCAGCGCGTTGGTGTGGTTGAGGTGGGTGAACAGGACGCGGCCGCGTGCGCCGGCCAGGTGCACGACGCTCTCGCGCACGAAGGGGTGCCGGACCTGGGCGATGTCGCGGTGGGGCAGTTCGTCCCGGTCGTAGAAGGTCCCGTCCACCAGCGCGAGGTCGGCGTCGCGGATACGGGCGACGAGCGCGGCGGGGAAGTAGTCCGCGTCCGAGCAGTAGACCACGCGGCGCCGCGGCCCCCGGAACTCGAGCCCCAGCGTGTCGGTGTCCTCGCCCCGGTGGGGCGTGAGGAAGGCGTCCACCCGCACGCCGTCGAACTCGAGGGGCGCGCCCGGAGCGAGGAGGTGGAGCGCGACCTCCCCGCGCTCCTCCAGGTGCGCCCAGGGCCGGTTGGCCCGCAGGAACGCGGCCATGCTGCGGGTGCAGTACACCGGCAGGCCCCGGCTCGAGATCGCCTCGCGGCCCAGGAGCGCAAGCCCCAGGTAGTGCCCGATGTGCGCGTGCGTGAGCACGAGCGCGTCGGGCAGCAGGCGGTCGGGCGCGCCCCCGAGCGCCGCCAGGGCCTCGGCCTGGGCCGGAAAGTCGGGCGTCGCGTCCACCATGAGGCGCCGCCCGCCGGCCCCGAGGAGGCCCACGCAGGCGACCCGGCGCGCCCGCCGGGGCTCGCGGCGCGCCGCCGCGCAGGCCGCGCAGGCGCACCCGGCGTGCGGGAAGCCTCCGTCCTGCGCCGTGCCGAGGAGGGAGAGGACGGGCGCCATGGGCGCGGAGCATAGCCCGGCCCCTGGACGAGCCGGGGATTGCGGGGCGCGACCGGCCTACGGACCGCCCCCGGGTGGCCCCGGCGCCGGCGGCGGCTCCTCGTCCTCGGGGAGGAAGGGGTGGGGATCGGCGTGGATGGTCACCCGCGCCCCGGAGAGGACCCCCTCGATCGCGCGCGCGGCCCGCGAGCACAGGCGGTGGACCCGCGGAAACGGAAGGTCGCGGTCGAAGGAAAGGTGCAGGTCCACGAACACGTGCGGTCCGGCGCGGCGCGAGCGCAGCCCGTGCACGCCGCGCACCTCGGGGACGGCGGCCCGGACGGCCTCGGCGAGCCCGGCCTCCTCGGCGGGCGCAAGGCTCGTGTCCATCAACTCCATCGCGGAGGCGTAGAGCACCCGCAGGGAGGTCCGCAGCACGATGGCCCCGACCAGCAGGGACACGGCCCCGTCGATCCAGCCGGCGCCCGTCCCGCGCACCAACACGAGCGAGACGAGCACGCCCAGGTTCATCCAGATGTCGCTGGTGTAGTGCGCGGCGTCGGCCGCGAGCGCGACGGAGCCCGTGCGCCGGGCCGTGCGCAGGAGCAGCCAGCCGATCCACGCGCTGCCCACCAGCGAGAGCAGCATCACGGCGATGCCCCACTCGGCGTGGGCCAGCGCGGGGCCCCCGACCCAGACGCGCCGCCCGCCCTCCAGCAGCAGGAACAGCGCCAGGAGCCCGATGACGAGCCCCTGGGCGATCCCGGCGAGCCCCTCGGCCTTGCCGTGGCCGTAGGGGTGGTCCTCGTCGGCCGGCCGTGCGCTCCAGCGCACGGCCAGGAAGTTCACGAAGGAGGCCACGACGTCCAGGATGGAGTCGCTCAACGCCGCCGCGATGGCGAGCGACCCCGTGGCGACGACGGCCGCGAGCTTGGCCAGCGTGAGCGTGACCGCGGTGAGCACGCTAAGGCGCGCGACGCGCAGGTTGAGGCGCGCGGCGGCCTCGCCGACCACGCGCGCGACCGGGGCGGCGGGGCCGGGGGCCCCGGGCGCGGCGGCGGGCCCGCCCGGGTTCATGCCCCGGGGGGGCCGGCTGCGTCGGGCCGGCGCTCGAGCCGCTCGATCCGCTCGCGCTGCTCGGCGACGGCGCGCGCCAGCC
>JAPKHB010000475.1 GCA_026647295.1 Planctomycetota bacterium
GATCATCTCGTCGGAGAGGTGCAGCGCCGCGATCGCCGCGCGCGCGACCCACCGCCCCGCCGCCTCGGGCCACCTCCCCGCGAGCGCCGCCCCGCCGATCGCCCCCATCCCCCCCGCGTGCAGCGCGAGCGCGCACCGCCACGCCCGAGGCGCTCGCGCCTGCATCCGAGCCCGCGACGCCGAGCGCGAAGCCGAGCGCGACGCCACCCGCGCCCCGCCGCGAGGTCCGCCTCATCGACGCCGGCGCCGCATGGAGCGACCTCGCCGTGCTCCGCGCCGGGTTCGAGGGCGCACCGCCGTTCACCGTGCTCCGTGAGGTGCTGGTCAGCGCGCTGCCCGGAGAGATCTGGCGCGAGGTGCAGCGGAGCCAGCTGAGCGGTCGCGGCGGTGCGCACTTCCCCGTCGCGACGAAGTGGCAACACGCGCGCAAACACGCAGGCCGAGGGCAACCCCGCCGAGGGCCTGCGCACGCCGCGGCGGCCGCGGCACCTGCCCGAGGTGCTCACGCCCGCGGAGGTCGCGCGCCTCCTGGAGGCCCCGGACCCGCGCCGGGCCGCGTGGCGCGTGGCCCGGGACCGTGCGTTGGTGGAGACGCTGTACTCGACGGGCGCGCGCGTGGCCGAGCTGGCGGGCCTCGACCTGCGCGACCTGGACCTCGCCGAGGGGACCGCGTTGCTGCGCGGCAAGGGGCGCAAGGAGCGCCTGGCCGGGATCGGCCGCCCCTGCCGCGAGGCGCTGGAGGCCTACCTCGACGCCGCGGCGCGCGCGCGCGTCCGCCGCGACCCGCGCCCGCTCTTCGTCAACCGCCACGGCCAGCGGCTCACGCCGCGGGGCGTCGCGCGCGCGCTCGCCCAGCGCGTCGCCCGGGCCGGGCTCGCGCGCCGCGTGAGCCCGCACACGCTGCGCCACTGCTTCGCGACCCACCTGCTCGAGGCGGGGGCGAACCTGCGCGAGGTCCAGGAACTGCTCGGCCACGCGAGCGTGGCCACCACGCAGGTCTACACCCACCTCACGCTGGACCGGCTGGTGCGCATCTACGAGCGCGCCCACCCCCGCAGCGGCCGGAGGCCGCGGTGAGCGGCGCCGCGGGGGCCCCGGGGCGCGCCGCGCTCGCGCTGCGGCTCGGGGTGTGGCTCGGCGCCGCGGCGCTGTACGCGACGATGCTGGCCGTCGAGGGCCGCCCCGTCTTCGAGGGCTCGGTGCTCGCCTGGGGCGTCCCCTCCGACGCCACGCTCACGCGGCTGGGGGCCGCGCGGCCGGCGCTGGTGTGGGCGGGCGAGGCCGAACGCCTCCTGCTCTCGCCCTGGCTGCACGGCTCGCTGCTGGGCTTCGTGTTGCTCGGGCTCTTCTGGTTCAGCCTGTCGCGCACCGCCGCCCACCTGTTCGGGCCGGCGCGCGCCTTCCTCCTCTACGTCGCCACGGGCGCCGCGGGCGCCCTGGCCCACGCGCTCGCCCACCCCGAGTCGAGCATCCTGGGCGCCGGCCCCTTCGACCCCCTGATCGGCCTGCTGGGCGCGCAGTGGGGCGCGGGCTGGCGCGTGGGGGGCGCGGGGGGCCGGGCGCTGCGGGGCGCGGCGCTGCGCAGCCTCTTCGGCATCGCGCTGCTGATCGCGCTGTTCTGGACCCTGGCGCCGGCCGGCCCGGCCGCGACGCTGCGCGCGCTGTTCGGGGTGGAGGCGCTGCTCGGGGCGCTGGCCCTCGGCGCCCTGGGCGGCGGGGTCCTCGGGCCCAGGACGCCGGGCGGCCACCGCCCGTTCGGCGTGCTCGCGATCGCCCTGGCCCTCGCGGTCGCGGCGCAGGCCGCGCCGCGCGCGATCCGCCTCGTGCGCGAGGGCGCGGACGGGGCGCGGCCCCTGCTCGCGCGCCTGGAGGCGGTGGAAGGGGAGGCGCGGCGCCTCCTGCACTACCCGCGCCGCGCCACGGACGAGCGGCGCGCCGCGCTCGGGGCGGACCTGGACGCCCTGGCCGCCCACCCCTTCCTCGCCCACTACCCGCAGGCCGGGACCTTCCGCGCCTACCTCGCCGCGCTGCGGCCGATCGCCACCGGCGACCTGCGCCTGCCCTAC
>JAPKHB010000476.1 GCA_026647295.1 Planctomycetota bacterium
ATCCTCCGTGCGGCCCAGGGAGACGACCCCGCATTCGAAACGGTCCGCCAGGAGCCGCATCAAGTTCGACCAGTTCTCCGCAGACCAGTTCTTCTCGGGGTTAAGTTGGCGGTTTCGGGGGAAGATGCAGACCCAGCGGCGGATCCCGCGTTCGGCCAGAATCCGGTCGCGGAACGCGATCGCGTCCGTCGAGGCCGCGAAGGCACGGGCCTCCTGGTCGTCCGGGAAGAAGCGCTGGGGCGGGAGGCAGTCGACGGGCAAGCCGAACTCTTCGAGGCGGGACGCGTACAGGGCCCGTAGCGCCCCGGTCATGACGCGGCCGGGCTCGGGGGGCAGAAGCCCCAGCGAGTTGCGGGTCAGGCCTTTTCGGTAATAAAAGGAGGGCAGCGCCCAGAACTCGTCCGCGTACGCGTAGATGGGGTGGTGCCCGCCGTCGCTGGCCACGATGACGTAATGCTCGCCGAATTCCTCGCGCACCAGCCGCCGCACCCCGCCCTGCCAACGGCAGATCTCCCATCCGAACTCGCCCGTCCAGGGGCCGATAAAGAGGATCCGCTTCTTCCCCATGCCGTCCGGCCCGCTCTTGGCTCGTTTGGTCACAGCGAAGTCCAGGTCCTCCGGACAGTCCGCCAGGGATGCCGGGTCGACGGCCTGAGAGAGCCACTTCTCGATCGGCTCGAAATGGAAGTGGGAAGGTGCATACAGCGCCGGCGCACGGGCGGGACCGGAAGACGACGCCTCGCCCGTCGTCTCGGACTTGGGAGGGCTTATCAGTCCCCCGAAGGCCAATGCGTACTGTTTGGCCATGTGGGGGCGGGTGAACTTCGCGTCCAGGCGGTCGGCGGCTTTCCCTGCAATGAGTTCGGGCCTCGGATTCTTAACCCAATCGACGACGGTCTTCGCGAACCGCTGCACGTCGCCAAGCGGGACGAGCTCCCCGGGCGAATTCCCCAGGGCCTCGCCCGTGCCTTCCACCTCCGTGGCCACCACGGGTACGCCGGCCGCGACGGCCTCCAGGATCACGTTGCCCATGGAGTCCTTGGTCGTGTAGTAGGCGAAGACGTCGAAGGCGGGCAGCACGTTGGCCAGGTCCCGGCGCTCGCCCAGGAACCGCACCGATTCCGCGAGACCGCGCTCGGCGACCCACTGCTCCGCCGGCGCCCGCTGGGGCCCGTCACCGACGATGACGAAGAGCGCGTCGGGAAGATCCTTCAGGACCAAGGGGATGGCTTCGAGCGCTTCCAAGGACAACTTGTTGCGCGCCAGGGCGCTCACGCGGCCAATGACGGGCCGGCCGGCAGGAAGGCCCAAGGCGGCTCGCGCCGAATCCTTCGTTGGACAGGCCTCGTAGGCCTCCGTGTCTATCCCGTTGTAGATGACCTCGAACGAGGTGACCGATTCGAAGAGGCCTCGGAAGGGGACATGCGGCTTCAAGGTCGCGTTGGAGATGCAGATTACCTTCTCGCAGGGACCGAAATGGCCGGCGCCGATGTTCACCACGCCTTCGCGTTCGAGGATGGGGCAACCCGCGAGCCTTCGGTGGATGGGGATCCAGAAGGGCGCGTAGCTCAGGTTGTGCAGGACCAGCAGGTCGGGACCCTTACGGGCGATCTGCTCGATGACCTGGGCTTGGGAGACGTACTCCATGCTCTGGATATTGGCGCCGAGACGCTCGACCTCGACGGGTAGTGGCCCCTCGACGGGGCCAAGGACCATCAGGCGGTGCTCGAAGTCCTGCTGAGTACCTTTAAGGATCTCCAGCAACTGGGTCTCCGTGCCCCCGGTCACCAGTTGGGGCAGGACATGCAGCACGCGAGGCTTCGGCCGGGCTTCCTTCGGCCAGGTAACTTGGGGAATGCCCTGAAGAAGGTCGGGCGCCGCGTGGCGGCGGAACCGCTCGTCGCAGAGGAGCTTGGTGACGGCCGCGTAGAGCATGTTCGGCGCGTTGACATGGAGCCCTTCCTCATCCCGGCCGAGTTTCTGGCAATGAAGACACGACCAGCGAGGCCGTAAAGGCGTGGGCCGGCGCGCACGAGAACTACACGTTCAAAGAGAAAG
>JAPKHB010000477.1 GCA_026647295.1 Planctomycetota bacterium
GGGGGCCGGTCCCGCCCGCATCGAACTCGGGGCTTCGGTGCGCGCCGAAGCGGGCGGCCTACGGGTCACCCGGGTGGAGCCCGACTCGCCCGCCGCACGCGCCGGCCTGGTGGCCGGCGACCTCCTGCTGCTCGCCGCCGGCCGCGTGCTGCGCGCGCCCGCGGACTTGCAGGAGGCGCTGTGGGCCTTGGCTCCGGGCGCGTCGCTCTCGCTGCGGCTTCGGCGGGGGCCGCAGGTCCTCGAGCGGCACGTCACGCTGCGCTGAAGGGGCGGGGCGCGCGCCCCGCCGGTCAGCGGAAGCGGCGGATCACCCCCCGCACCACCCCGCGCAGGTCGAGTTGCTGGGGCGGGCGGACGTAGATCGGCTCCATGCTGGCGTTGGCGGGCTGGAGGCGCACGGCGCCGTCGCGCTCGCGGTACAGCCGCTTGAGCGTGGCCTCCCCGTCGACGATGGCCACCACGATGTCGCCGTCGCGCGGGGCGCGGGCGCGGTCCACCATCACGAGGTCGCCGTCGGTGATGTGGTCCTCGATCATGCTCTGGCCGACCACGCGCAACAGGTAGCACTCGCGCCCCGGCTCGATGGGCAGCAACTCGTTCATCGTCAGCGGCTCGGGGTCTTCCATCGCCTCGATGGGCCGCCCCGCCGAGATGCGCCCCAGCACCTTCACCGTGGGGTCGGGCAGGTAGTTGCGGTCGAGGATCTCGATCGAGCGCGAACGCTGCGGGAGCTTGCGGATGGCGCCCTTCTTGACGAGGGCCGCGACGTGCTGGTGCACCGTGACGCGGTGCACGCCCAGCGAGGCCCCGATCTCCTCCAGCGTCGGCGAGGTGTCCCGCTCGCGCCGGTAGTCGCGGATGAAGTTCATGATCTGGAGTTGCTTCGGGGTGTAGTTCATCGGTGGCTCTCCCGGATCCACCCGGGCCCTGGGCCCGGGTTCGGCGCGACGCCCCGCCCTCCCGGCCGGGGTCGGGAGCGCCCGGCGCGGTCCGGGGAACCTGCGGCCCCGGGCCTGCGCAAGCCCTCCCACCCCTTCCATCGGTCGCCGAGCGGCGCGGCTTTGCCTGTTGTTATGGAGGATGTCGTGATGCGGTGGCCTCCACAGCGCCCGCCCCGGCCGCGGGGGCGCGGCGGGCACCGGGGGCGACAAGGCGCGTGGGGGTGGGGGGCGTCCCCGGACGTCGGGGCAGGCTGCATGGCGCCGGTCTCCATCAGGCCAGGAGGGCCAGCAGCAGGCCGGCCGCCATCAGCAACAGGGCTCCGGCATCCGAGCCGGGGCCGCGCAGGGCGGGGGCCCGTGCGCGCGGGGCGGCGAGCCACGGGCCCTCGGACCCATCCGGTCGGGGACCGCAGGCGCCGGCGTCCGACGCGCCACGGGCCGAGGATGCGGCGCGTGCAGCGGGGTTGGCGGGAAGGGCAGAGGGGCGAGGGCCGTCCGGCCCGGCTGGCGGGAAGGGTCGTCGGCCAGTGCCGGGTCCGGACGCCCTCGCAGAGAGAGGAGTCGCCGCCTCCGCAGGGAGGGAGATGACCGGCCTCGCCGGGGGGATCGCAGGCCGCCCGGGGGCTGGCGACGGCCTGGCGGGCGGGTGGGTCGAGGGGCCGGACTGGCGCGAGGAGCCGGTGGAGGGGGCGAGGAGGCGGAGCAGGAGTTCCTGTTGGGTGACCATACGATCAGGCTAACCTAACGAAAGGCTAATGCAAGCAGAATTCCGGGTTCGACCCGCTGGCCCTGGTCCGGCCGGCGACGCGTGGCATCCTGCCCGCGCCGTGGTGCGCGCCCTCTGCCCCCTGTCGCTGTGCCTGTTCTGGCTGCTGGCCGATCGGGCCGCAGCCGATCCCCCGGCGCCGGCCCGGGTCGCCGCCGAGGTGGGCGCCGCGCGGGCGCGCCTGCGCGCAGACGACCGCGGGGGTGCGCTGGCGCTGCTGCTGGCGGCCGGCGGCATGCAGCCCGAGGCGCCGGAGCGCTGCCATAATTATTAATCTAGCCTCCGTAAATAAAAAGATGAAGGATAAGGGCTGAAGACGGAAATTTTCCTACCTTCATCCCTATCATGGTT
>JAPKHB010000478.1 GCA_026647295.1 Planctomycetota bacterium
GCAACCGCCAGCCCAAGAATCCGCTGCTGCAAGCCGGAAAATTCGCCGAGGTGTACGTGGTCTTGTTGCAGTCGGCCCAGCCGGATTCTCTGCTGCCGGCTGCGGCTGATTCCATCCTGGCCTCGCATGGCTATGACCGGCGCATGCTGCAGGCGGCGGCGGAATATTATCGCGCGCATCCTGAGCTTTGGCAGGAGGTGCTGAATCGGGCGGTGCAGCGCCTGGAGCAGGAAGTTCAGGCGGCGCAGCAACGCCAGCCGGCAGATTCCTCAGTTGCGCTGCCCGCTCCCAAACCATCGGCCAATTGAATGTTGAACTCGAATAGTCGGATGATGACAAACGGAGGCGATCGCACCATGCACAAGCAATGCGCTGCAGCCCTGGCACCCACGGCCCCATCATCCAACCAATGTCGCTCAGCCAACTGACCGTATCGGTCGGTTTGACATCGAAAAGATGAAACATGTCACGCGCCGCCCGGCCTCGCGCCGGGTGTGCAACTGCTTGGGGTAGCGCTCGTGGTTGCGGGCGATCACGGCCTCGGCCACCGCCAGGATGGCCCCCGTGGAGCGGTAGTTGCGCTCGAGCAGCCGCACGCGGGCGCCGGGGAAGTCTTCGGAGAAGGCGAGGATGTTGCGCACCGCGGCCCCGCGCCAGCGGTAGATGCTCTGGTCGGGGTCGCCGACCGCGGTGATCCCGGCGCCCTCGCCCCGCAGCGCGAGCAGGAGGTCGCGTTGGATGCGGTTGGTGTCCTGGTACTCGTCCACCAGGAGGTGCGCGAAGCGCGCGTGGCAGGCCGCGCGCACGTCCTCGTCGGCCTGGAGCAGTTCCACGCTGCGCCCCAGCAGGTCGTCGAAGTCCAGCAACTGCGCCTGGCGCAGGCGCCGCTCGTAGCCCTCGAGCAGGCTGTGGAACAGCGCGTCGGCCTCGGGGTCCCCGGGCGCCAGGGGGCGCGGGCCCTCGCCGCCCCCCTTGGCGTGGGAGATGCAGGCGATCCAGTCGCGCAGGTCGCGCCGCGCCAGCGGCAGGCCCCGCTCCTCGGCCACGTCGCGCACGAGCCGCTGCTGGTCCTCGCGGTCCAGGATGGTGAAGCGCGGGTCGATCCCCAGCACGGCCCCGTGGCGGCGCAGCAGCCAGGCGCCCAGCGAGTGGAAGGTCCCGGCGAACACGCCCGAGGGCAGGCCGAGGGCCGCCAGCCGCCCGCGCAGCACGTCGGCCGCCTTGTTGGTGAAGGTGAGCGCGAGCACGGCCCACGGCGCGAGCCCCTCGCCCACCAGCCAGGCGACCCGGCGGGTGAGCACGCGGGTCTTGCCGGTGCCCGCCCCCGCGACGATGAGCAGCGCGGGGGCCGGGTCGGTCACGGCCTCCCGCTGCGCCTCGTTCAGGTCCCCGAGCAGGCCGGGGCTGCCGCCCCCGCCCGCGGCGGCGCCGCCGGCTTGAGACGGCCCGGAGGGCGGAGGCGGGGCGCAGGGCGGCACGCGGGGAGTGTAAACCACCCCTAACGATCCCGCGCCCGGCGAAAGGGGTCCTTACGGCCCCCGCCGCCGGGCGGGCGCCCCGGGGAGGGGCGGAAAACCTCGCCCCGCGCGGGGGGCTGCCCTACGCTCCGCGGTTCCCCCTTCCGGAGGCCCGTCATGCCCCGCGTGTGCCAGTACAGCGGCAAGAAGACCGTCAGCGGTCGGATGTACACGACCCGCGGCCTGGCCAAGGCCAAGGGTGGCGTGGGCAAGAAGATCACCGGCAAGACCCTGCGCACCTTCAAGCCCAACCTGCAGAAGGTGCGCGCGGTGGTCGACGGCCGGGTGACCCGGGTCCGGGTCTCGGCCAAGTTGCTGCGCCGGGGCGTGGTGGTGAAGCCCGCGGCCCGCGGCTAGCGGCGCCGGCGCCGGCGCAGCGGGGCCACGGGAGCGGCCGGCGGCGCGGCGGCAGATCGGGAAGCACGCGATGAGGCTGCTGCGGTCGCTGGCGCAGGCGGGGATCGTGGAGCTCGTGCCGCGGTGGGACTCGCGGGCGAAGCGGATCCAGATCAACGCGGATCTGCAGGAGGACTT
>JAPKHB010000479.1 GCA_026647295.1 Planctomycetota bacterium
GCCCTCGAATGATGCACTGGAGCCTGGCTCCGTACGGTCACGCGTCAGCGTGCCGGTCTTGCACAGTCCGCGCGGGAGCGCGGTGCGCACCGGGCCGGGCGTGCGGCCCGGGGAGCGCCCTCGAATGATGCACCGGAGCCTGGCTCCGTACGGTCGATCGAGGTTGGAGGGGCGGAGCGCATGCGCCACGGCTTGGGGGCCCGCGCGGGGGCGCCTAACCTTTGGGGCCCTGTGACCGGATCCCGGGAGTGACCGATGACCGCGACCGTCGAGACCCGCCGCTTCGAAGCCGAGGTGGAGGAACTGCTGCACCTCGTCATCCACTCGCTCTACACCCAGAAGGAGATCTTCCTGCGGGAACTCATCTCCAACGCGAGCGACGCGCTGGACAAGCGCCGCCTGGAGGGGCTGCGCACGCCGGGGGCGGGCGTGGACCCCGACGGACTGTGGATCCGCGTCGTGCCCGACCCCAAGGCGCGCACGCTCACCGTGGCCGACAACGGCGTCGGCATGAGCCGCGAGGAGTTGGTCTCGAACCTCGGGACCATCGCCCGCTCGGGCACCCGCGCCTTCGTGGAGCGCCTCAAGGCGTCGCGGGAGGAGGCGGCCGGGCTCATCGGGCAGTTCGGCGTGGGCTTCTACTCGGCCTTCATGGTCGCGCACACGGTGGTGGTGGAGTCCCGCCCGCACGACGCGCCGCGCGGAGCCCGCTGGACCTCGAGCGCCAAGGGCGAATACACGATCGAGGAGGTCGAGGGGCTCGAGCCGGGCACGCGCGTGATCCTGCACCTCAAGGATCCCGCGCCGGCGGCCGACGGGGGCGCCGGAGACGAAGGGGCCCCGGAGGCCGACTTCACGGCCCCCTTCGTGCTGCGGCAGGTGATCAAGCGCCACTCCGACTTCGTCGAGTGGCCGATCTACCTCGAGCCGGCGGGGGAGGCCCCCGCGGGGCCGCGGGAGCCCGTGAACAGCCGCCGACCCCTGTGGACGCGGCCCAAGGACGAGATCCGGCCCGACGAGCACGCGGAGTTCTACCGCCAGGTCGCCCACGCCTTCGACGAGCCCGCCCTCACGCTGCACCTCAAGGCCGACGTGCCCGTCGAGTACACGGCGCTGCTGTACGCGCCCACCGAGCGCCCGCTGGACTGGGGCTACGAGCCGCGCGTGCGCTCGCGGCTGGCGCTGTACGTGCGCCGCGTCCTCATCATGCCGGAGTGCGAGGACCTCCTGCCGCCCTGGCTGCGCTTCGTGCGCGGCGTGGTGGAGTGTCCCGACCTGCCCCTCAACGTGTCGCGCCAGACGCTCCAGGCCAATCCGCTCACGCGCCGCATCCGCAAGCACCTGGTCGGCAAGGTGCTGGGCGGCCTCAAGGGCCTGCTCGAGAAGGACCGCGAAGCCTACGCCCGGTTCTACGCCTCCTTCGGCGCGGTCCTCAAGGAGGGGATCGCGGTGGGGGAGGACGAGGAGGAGCGCCTCGCCCGGCTCCTGCTCCTTGCGAGCACGACGCAGCAGAACCCGACCACCCTCGCCGAGTACGTGGAGCGCATGGCCACCGGGCAGGAGGCCATCTACGTGTTGAGCGGCCGCGACGAACGCGCCGCGGCCCAGGCGCCGCACCTGGAGGCGTACGTGCGCCGCGGCCTGGAGGTGCTGCTCCTTACGGACCCGATCGACGACTGGGTCCTCCAGCGCCTCGTGACCTTCGCCGGAAAGCCCCTGCGGCGCATCGACCAGGCCGGCGTGGAGCCCGGGGCCGGCGACGCCCCGGCCGAGGCCCCGGGTACGCCGGCGCCGGGCGAGGCGCACAAGGACCTCCTCGAGGCCCTCGGGCAGCGCCTCGGCCCGCACGTCGAGGCCGTGCGCCTGTCCACGCGCCTGGAGCACAGCCCTGCGCTCCTGGTGACCGCGGAGGGGGCGCCCGGCCCCGCGATGGAGCGCATGCTGCGGGAGAGCCAGGGCATGAAGGACCTGCCCCCGATCCGGCGCACGCTCGAGCTCAACCCGGGCCACCCCCTGTTTCGGCGGCTGGTCGAGGCCTACGGC